>CAVBAX010000006.1:0-494 GCA_963593105.1 Candidatus Methanomethylophilaceae archaeon
TCTTTAATTCATCAAAAGAATCAATTACTTCATCAAGTTTAACCTCAGCCTCTTGCTTTTTATCAACAAAAAACTCAGATATAGTATCCTTGATTAACTGTTTAATTTCATCTGCATCAAACTTTTGTTCTTCCACCTTAGGTTCTTGAACCGTATCAACAAAAACATCATCAGTTTCTTCTATAGTTGGTATCTCTTCTTTGGCAGGTTCATCTTCTAATTTTAAATCATTAGTATTTGAACCCTCATTAGCTAATATTTCAAAAAATATAGAATCCAATTCCTTATTATCATTAGATTCATTTTCTTCTTTTGGTTTATTCTCAACACAGTTATCACTTGCAGCCTTAGCAATTTGATTTAATAATTCATCAGTCTCATCATTAACAATCGGCTTTTTAAGAATACTAATAAGATGATTTACAATCATTTTATCTTTTTCATCATTTTCTTTTTTAAAATCAACATCAAAAATATCTTTAAACTCATCAATC
>CAVBAX010000006.1:504-24437 GCA_963593105.1 Candidatus Methanomethylophilaceae archaeon
GTAGGAGACTTAGAAATAAAATTATCAAATACCTCCCTACCAGCATTTATAAGATCATCTGACTTATCCTTAGCACTTGAAAAAGATGAACCTAGCTTATTTTCAAGTTCACTTTTAATCTTATCTAAATCTACTTCATCTAAAGTTTTTATTTCATCGCCATCATCTTTGATTTGATCTTTTAGATAATCAGCAGCCTGAGAAACAAAACCCAATAGAGCTATATTCTTCTCTTCCATATCTATTTTTTAGTAGCTATTAAGATGCCATCTCCAATTTCATCATGCTTTATTATATCAAAACGGCAATCATTTGCCATAGAATCGCGGAAATTCACAATTTTTTTAAGCATTGACCTTAAGTTTCTTGACTCAATTTCCTCAATTTTATATATCAAACCATGAAAAATCATATTGTCATAGACATAAACACCACCAGTTTTTAAATTATCATAAAATTGATTAGTATATTTACCATATTGAGCCTTAGCTGCATCCACAAAAATTAAATCATATATTTGATCAGTTTTAAATTCTTCTATAGGTGTAAAGTAAACACTAATTTGCTTATCTAATCCCTCATCTTTAATATTTTTTATAGCTTGATTATACATATCTTCATTTCTTTCAATTGTATCAATATGTATATCTTTATCAAGTTTTGCCATACACATGCTTGAATAACCAACAGCTGTTCCTAATTCCAATATCTTTTTGGCATTTGTCTTTTTTATTGTTTCAAGAACAAACAAGAGCCCATCATCCTTGATAATGGGCACTTTTTCATCTAACGCTTTTTTCTTTATACTATCTATCATTTAACTATATCACTAAGCAAAGACTTAAACTCTTCACATTTTTTAATCGCTAAATCATAAGTATCTGCCTTAGCCGACAAATAAATCTTACATTTAGGCTCAGTACCACTTGGTCTAATTGCGACAAATGAACCATCATTTAAATAATACTTTAGGGCATCTGTTACATCAAAACCAGTAAGTTCTTCTATTTTACCATCACTATATGTTGTTTTCTTTAGTTTGTAGTCTTCAATCTTAACTGTATCATAGCCTTTTAATGTAAAAGGATTTTCTCTAATACTCTTCATGATAGCTGCAAGCTTTTCAGCACCATCTGCTCCTGGAAGCATGATTGAAAATTGCATATCATAATAAGCACCAACTTTATTAAAAATATCTAATAAAACATCATATAAAGTCTTTCCTTGACCATGATAGTATACAGCCTCTTCAGCAAGCATCATACAAGCTTGAGTTGCATCCTTATCTCTTACAAATGGAGAAATTAAAGAACCATAAGATTCTTCATAACCAAAGACATAAGTCTTATTGCCATTTTCTTCATATTGTTTAACCTTGTTACCGATAAACTTAAAACCAGTTAAAGTCTTTTCACATTCCACACCATAGTAGCCAGCAACAGCCTCACCAATATCACTAGTAACAATCGTATTAAACATTACCGGATTATCGACGCAAATTCCCAGTTCTTTTCTTGTGCTTAAAATATATTCAAGTAATAAAGCACCTGTTTGGTTACCATTAAATATTAAATAATCACCATCTTTTTTAACACCTACGCCCATTCTATCGCCATCTGGATCACATACCAACAATAAGTCGGCATCAATCTTTTTAGCTAAATCAATGACACCTTCATAGGCACCTGCCTCTTCAGGATTTGGCGTTTTAGTATTAGGGAAATCACCATCTGGACTAGCTTGATTTTCCACTACATGGACATCAAAACCAGCTCTTTTTAGTGTTTCTGTTACTGGTATATTACTTGCACCATGTTCTGGTGAAAACACAATCTTAATCGAATCTTTATTCTTTAAATCTTTTCTTAAAGAAATATTCATCACTTCCTTATAATAAGCCTCATCAACCTCATTGTTGATAATGGTAATTAAAGTCTTATCATAATCATCTACTTTAATTGAAAGTGGATCTGAAATCTTATTAACTTCTGTAGTTACTTTTTCAGCAATTTCTGGAATCAATTGGCAACCAGTTTCATCATAAAGCTTATAACCATTATATTGTTTAGGATTATGAGAAGCTGTAATCATAATGCCACCATCACACTTATAATAACGAGTCGCAAAAGACAATTCTGGTGTGGGCCTTAAAGAATCAAAAAGATATGTTTTTATACCTTGACTTGCAAGTAAAGCTGCACAATCATAAGCATATTCTTTTGAATTGTGGCGATTATCATAACCTATCGCAACCCCATTCTTATTATTCTTATTTAAATAATTCGCAAAACCAAGAGTTGCCTTTCTAATTGTATAAATATTAATACGATCAGAGCCTACACCCATAACACCTCTCATACCTGCTGTACCAAATTTGATATTTGTATAGAATGCGTCTTCTTTTTCCTTTTCAGACATTTTTAAAAGTTCTTCTTTTGATTTTTCATCTAAACAAGGATGATTTAACCAAAGATTATAAGTATCTAAATATGACATAATTTTTATCCCTTTCATAAAAATAGGGAAGTAACAACTCCCCTATATAATTATCTTTATTATTAGTTTAGATTAAGCTATTACCTTTTGAGCCTTTAGAATATCTTCAATTGACTTAATTGCTTCTTCTTCATCCTCACCATCACAGCTAATAGTAATTTCAGATTGTGTAGGAATACCAAGAGACATAACACCCATGATAGACTTCATATTAACAACCTTACCATTATATGCTACCTTAACTTCGCTTTTGAATTTACTAGCAGCATTAACAGCTACAGTAGCAGGACGAGCATGAAGACCAACTGGATCTACAACTAATACACTAATTTCTTTCATTTAAAAATATCTCCTTTTTTCTATATTTATTTTAAAACTTGTGAAAGCGCTTTACAAGTTCTTTTCAATTATTTATGGTAAATTTCGTTATTCAATATCTTAAAACTACGATAAATTTGTTCCAAAACAATCAACCTTGTCATTTGATGCAAGAAAGTCATATCTGAAAGCTTCAAACGATAATTAGCTCTATCTATTACATCTTGACCAAGACCTAAAGAACCACCTATCACAAAATCTATTTTAGAATGATTTATGAACAATTTGTCAATTTTTTTAGCTAAAGATACAGAATCAATAGTCTCACCATGTAAATCAAGCAATATAACATAATCATCTTTATCAATTTTACTTAATAAAGCACTAGCTTCCTTATCTAAAACTTCTTTTTCATTATCCCTAATTGGCTCATCTTTAACTTCAATTACTTCAAGCTTATGATACTTGCCAATTCTTTTTGTATAATCATCAATTAAAGCCTTTAGATGACTATCTTTTATCTTACCAACACAAATTAATTTAATCATGATTTATGTTACCTGATAAAGTGATGGTCTCATTATTTCTAAGTATTTCAAATTCATAAGTATCACTATCATTATAGATAAAATTTAACATATCGCTATAGTCATCAATTTTAACACCATTAATACTTAAAACAACATCACCACGCATTATACCGGTATTAAACCCAAAACTATTAGCCAATACATCACTTACATAATAACCACTAGTAAGCTCAATATTAATATTTAAACTATTCACTTCATAATTTTGTAGATCACAAATATATTTGCCCCTTAGTCCAAAATTATTACGTACATATAAAGAATCAGACAATATCTTATCAAGACAAGTCTTTAACTCTAAACTTGTAATCGCAAGTGTTTTATCATCTTCTTTCATTGTGATCATACCCACTACCTCGCCATTCATATTAAGCAAAGCAGCACCACTATAACCACTTGTAAAATCACCGCTTAATTGTTCAACGCCTAAAAAATAATTATATTCTTCTTCATTGAAACTAATACTATTTGCTATTTCAACATAACAAGAAGAAATCATCCCAAACTTACTAGAAAAAGCATAATCCTTAGAACCATTTGTCCCAATACTTAAAACAAATTCACCATCATTTAATAAAGTTGAATCGCCAATCTTTGAAACATTCACAACATATGGGAAATCACATTCAACTATCGCTACATCCACAAAAATATCATAGCCTAGTACCTTGCCACTTACTTTAGCGCCACTGTTAAAAGTTATATATGCCTCCTCGCCTTCACTTACACCATGAAAAGAAGTCGCAATATAAACTTTATTATTTTCACTTTTATAAATAAAGCCACTAGAAATCATATCATTTTGTTCAACTTCCACAATTGAAGGTTTACAAGCTGAAATAACTTCAGAAAAATCTGTAGAAAAACCAGAAACACGATATGAATCAATAGTTTTAGTATCAGTCACATTATTTCCATTTGAAAAAGTCGCAATTGAAATAATAATTAACCATAAGAATAAAATTGTAAATAAACAAATCAATAAATTCTTTCGCATATCAACTCCAAGGAATCGTTGTACAATCCATTATCGAACAAGCATCAGTTAAAACACCATTAACTATAAAGTGGAAATGAGTATGCACACCATAAGCGAAACCAGTCATACCCATAACTCCGATTTGTTCACCTCTACTTACAATATCACCAACATTCACTAAGATTTGTGACATATGTCCATAATGAGTCTTATAACCATTTTGATGGTCAATTACCACATAGTTACCATCAATACTATTATAAGTAGCAGTCTCAACAATTCCAGTATCAGCTGCATAAACAGCACCATATCTTTCATATTGATTAACAAGATCGGTACCAGTATGAGTTCCAATGCCAGCTATATAGTAACAACCCCAACCACAAGTAATCATTGGATTATCTACAGGCCATACATAGTTACCAGTACCCACATCAGCCTTTCTTTGAGTACCAACTCTTATAACACCTTGAACAGGTTGTCTGATTACATTACTTGATTTAATTTCACCACTTTGAAGCACACCATTCACCCAAGTTTCAGCATATAATACATTTTTTAAACCATTACTCTCTTCGGTCTCAATAACAGTAGTGCCTTTTTCAATTGTGGCATCATTAATATATTCTGGAGAATCTGGAACAACAATTTCAGAAGCAAGTCTATCCTTTGTCACCTCTACATTAATTGGACTAGAGAAATAAGTGACATTGATTTTCATACCAGGTGTTAAAACTTGTTCCTCAGAAAAAATAATATCTTGATTAATCAACATCAATTGTCTTGGCGACATATTCTTGAAACGATAACCAATACCACGAAGCGTATCACCCTCTTCAGTTATGTAATATTGTTTCTCAACATCTTTTCCATAACATAAATACTCATATATTTCATTATAAGTTGTATAAACCTCACTAGCTTCAACATACTTTGTAGAATAAGAAATAGTTTCTTGAATCTTAACATTCATATCAACACTGCCAAACTCTTCAGGTTCACTTACGCTTTGTCCTTTAGATATAGCCTCAAGCGTTTCATCGGATACAAAGTTTTTCAAGAAAGTATCACGCGCACTATAGAAAAGTTCTAAATCATTTACATAAATAACATCATAAACACCTTGCGATGTTGAAAACTCTATCGCATTAGTTTTAATGCCCAATAAATCATTTTCAATTAGATAATTAACTATATCGCTATCTTTGTTTTCATAAACATTAAAACTAGCTTCCTTTACCAACAACAAATCTTCACTTAAACCCAAAGAAGTATTAGGAAACTTATCTTCATATTTTTTATATTCATTATTTATTTCACTATAAAAACTATCAAGATCACTAATTGCACCAACTAATTGCCCTTGATTATATAGCATATTATAAGTAACTGGCTCACTTGTCACACTAAGCACATTTTGAGCTACCAAACTGTTAATACTAAACTCTTCGCTAGTTACATTTTCATTAATAAGTAAAGGTAATCCCATTACAATACCAACACTTAATAATAAGCTAAATATTATTCCAATAATATCTTTCTTCATTATTCCTCTTCACTATTACTAATTGAATAAAAAGCATTTATATCTTTTTCAAAAGCAAGTTTCACTGTACCAATTGGACCATTACGATGCTTAGCCACAATTAATTCGACATCTTCTCTTTTCTCACTTCTTTCATCATCATGTTTATAGTAATCCTCACGATATATAAACATAACCATATCAGCATCCTGCTCAATGGCTCCAGATTCTCTTAAATCTGACAACATTGGCCTTTTATCATTTCTTGATTCAACTGAACGCGATAATTGTGACAAAGCAATAATAGGAACATCAAGCTCTCTAGCCATAGCCTTAATCTTTCGAGAAATATCTGATACTTCTTGTTGACGAGACTCAGCCTTACCACTAGTTTGGATAAGTTGAATATAGTCAATTATTATAAGATATAAACCATAATCCTCTTTTAACTTACGACATTTGGCATGCATATCAGATATTTTGATACCTGGAGTATCATCAAAGAAAATCTTTTGTCTTTTAAGTTCTTGTTCAGCTTCTCTTAACTTAATCCATTCTGATTCATTTAATTGACCTTTACGAATCTTTTGGCCCTCTACCTTAGCTTTTGCGGATAACATACGATTAGCAAGCTGTTCACAAGGCATTTCAAGCGAAAAGATGGCACAAGCACCACTTGAAACCATAGCTGAATTTAAGGCAATATTTAAAGCCAAAGCCGACTTACCCATACTGGGTCTAGCCGCTAATATAATCATATCTGACTTTTGAAGCCCTGCTGTCATTTGATCTAGTGCGGTAAATCTGGTTTTAACACCTGTTATTGTATTACCAGCAGCCTCAATAGCCTCAATCTTTTTTACAGCCGAAGCAAATACCTCACTACCTGGTTTAAAATCACTATCAGTCCTGCTTCTTGTGATATCTAAAATCTTTTTTTCAGCGTTTTCTAAAACCTCATCAATACCAGCTTGGCCATCAAAAGCATCCGAAGCTATTTCCTCTCCTGCCTTAATGATCCTTCTTGCCAGTGACTTATTTTTAATGATACGAATATATTCCTTAGTATTTGTCTTATCAATAGTTGCATCAGCTAAAGACATCAAATATTCCATGCCGCCTATCGCTTCAAAATAATCATAATCCTTAAGCTTAGTACTTAAAGAAATAGTATCAATAGTCTCATGGTTTTCATACATGCTAGAACAAATATTATAAATACGACGATTTTTGTCCAAATAAAAATCATCGCTTTCAACACCAGCTTCGATACACTCTCTCATCGTATTTTTAAAGATAATGATATTACCTAGAAGTGATTGCTCAGCCTCTAAAGAATAAGGAAGATTTTTTTGAGTCATATTACTCCTCAATCAATTTAACCCTAATAGTACCAATTACATCTTTATATAATTCAACTCTAACTCTTGAAAAACCTAAAGTCTTAATAGGATCTTTATCAATAATCTTACGCTTATCAATTTCAATGCCTTCTTTCTTTAGCTTTTCAGCAATTTCCTTAGTTGAAACCGAACCTGATACATGACCATTGTTAGCCTTTACCTTAAAATCAAGTTCTATTGTTTCTAGCTTTTCCTTGATTGAAATAGCTTCTTCTTTATTTAATTCATCTTGTAAAGCCTTCTCTTGGTTTTGTTTTTCTAAAACCTTATTAGCACTTTGACTTGCCATAACTGCTAAACCTCTAGCGAACAAGAAATTTCTTGCATAGCCATCAGCCACTTCTTTAACTTCACCTTTTTTACCAACTTTTTTTACATCACTTAGTAGTATTACTTTCATCTTCTTCCACACTTTCTAAATATTCATCTATACATTTTATCAAATTTGCATATAATTCACTTAACGAGCGATCTTTTACCTGCATTCCAGCTGCCGACAAATGGCCACCACCGCCCATCTTTTCCATAATAAGTTGAACATTGATATTACCATCACTTCTTGCCGATATAGCCACTTCTTCTTTATTTATTTTACAAATTACAAAGGCTGCATTAATTTCCTTAATTTCCACCATTCTATCAACCGCTTGAGAAGCAATAGAACGAGGAATAATATCATCATCCCCCATACAAGAAATCATAATATTATCATGATATTGTTTAGCCTTGGCAATAATGGCATAACGCTTTTTACTCATATCATATGGTTCTTCTATTAATAATTCACATTCATTAGAATTAGCACCTAATTGCTTAATTGTCTTAGCTACATCAAAAGTTCTTGAATCAGATCTGTTACGGAAATGATTGGTATCAATCAATAAACCAATATATAAGATATTCGCTTCTTGTTTAGACATATCGATATTCCTTGTAAAATAAGGAAGCAATTCAACAGACATTTCTACCGCTGAAGAAGCTCCTGCCTCAATATAAATAAATGAAGCATTAACATCAAGATCAGCACTTCTTCGATGATGATCGACAATAATTATCTTTTTAGCTTCTTTTAATAAATTAGGGCTATTACTTAAAACACTTGAATGATGATCAACCATAATAACCAAACTATCCTCATCAATTAAAGATAAGGCTTCTGACTCTGATATAAAATTATGCCTTTGACTTAAAGCATCACTATATTTATTCATGACATCTTTAATCATGGTCTCAACACCACCTGACTTACTTACTATATAAGCCTTTTTATTCATGGTGCCAACAATAAAACTCATAACAAGCGCTGAACCAATACAATCAGCATCAGCTTCCTTATGACCCACAATAACCACATTAGAAGCAGAATTAATAAAGTTTCTAATGGTATTAGCCATAACTCTAACCTTAACTCTACTAGCTCTTTCTTTAGCTTCTGAAGAACCACCATAGAAATTAGCTTCTTTACCAATTTGCCTTGTCACAACCTGATCGCCACCTCTTGTTTGAGCAATTTCAAGAAGTGAAGTAGCTTCCTTATCAAGCTCTAATAAATCATTACTACCATAGGCAAAAGACATTGATAGCGTTACATCAACACCACCTGACTTAGCCTCTCTTCTTACGGTATTTAAAATAGAAAAACGATCATCTAATAGTTTTTTATAAATCTTATTATTTAAAACCAACAACAATCTATTGTTTCTTAAAGTCTTATAAACAATACCAAACTTTCGAAAATATTCAATTACTGGAACTTTTATATTTGTATTAATAAAAGACGCATCATTTTCATTTAACGTTAATTCATCATAGTTATCGAAATTAACAACGCCCAATACATAAGCATAGTCACTAACTTCCTTGGATAAATCATATTCAACTGAAATATCATTGAAAAACAAAACATAAGCATCTTCTTTTTTACTTACTTCATATTTATCATCATTAATAACAACAATACTCTTATCAACCTTACCAGCCAATAAATCCTTTAATTCAGGAAGCCAAACCAATAGCTTTTCACCAACTTTATTTAAATCCTTTTCAGAAAATAAATAAGATAACCAAGTTATTTCATAATCCCCATTGTATACAAGTATACCAATTTGACTTACTTTTAAAGCCTCTGACATTGAAGAAGATAAATTAGATTCTATATCACCTGTAATCTGTTTGTGATAAACCGAAAAATAATAATAAATCGCAACACTTAAAGTCAAAGAAACAACAATAACAAATAAAGCTAATAGATTTATCTCACTAGAAAGAAAACAGTTCACAATTAAAGAAACTGCCATTAGAACATATATAAGTACTACAAATAAGATTATGCGTCGACTCTTTTTCATCTTACATCTCAATAATTTTTCTAAGTGGTCCGCTTCCATATAAGAAACCAACTACTATTAATATGATATACGATAAAGGCATCAAAAGAACAATCGCAAGAATAATTAAGAAAATATTTACCTTACGACCACTTTTTTTAATATATAAGATTACAAAGAAATAGCCATAATAAGCAAGCACCATACTAGCGAAAATTGAAATTGATAAAAGAACATATTTAATTATTTCATTATCAATTGAACTGTTTAGCGCAAACATATATAAACAAGATAAAGCCATTAAAGTATAAGCGAGCCATACAGGCATCTTTATATCCAACGGACTATTTAAGCCAATCTCTTTTATCTTAAATCGTTTCAAAACAAAGGCAGTTAGTAAACCGGTTAAAAAACCCTCGATTAGACCTGTGACAATAGTTGAAAACACTAATCCTACCATAATCAAACTATAAACATCACCAATCAAAGAATTAAAAGTAGCAGCCATGCCCATTTTCTCACTTAATTCATTAAAAGTTTCAACATAGCTTGCGATTTCACTACTTACCGGCATACCAAGCAAAGGTGAAATTAGATAGACAACTAAAATTTCCGCAATCACATAAATAATCATAGAAATAATATTAACCTTTCTTCTATCAAAACCTTTTGAAATGGCATAAGAATTAACTAAACCAACAATAATAGAAACTGGCATATAAATATAAGTCGCAATAGAACCAAATAACACCGTAAAAGCAAGCAAACCTACGCAAATCATCATTCCTTCTTTGATAGAATACATTGTTGAATAAGCCGCAATAACAATAGGTATCAACAAGACAATAAAATAAGTAAAAGTATAAGATAATTGTCTATCTATAATCATAAAGGCACCAATAATAGCTAGTAACATTGCCCCAGTAGTTAATTTTTTTGTTTTGTTCATACTTATCTCCTTTAAAAAATAGCCTCCAAAAACTGGAGGCTAGCATTAATAATAATTAGTCAACGATATATGGTAACAAAGCCATTTGACGTGCTCTTTTAATTGCAGTAGTCAACATTCTTTGATACTTAGCACTAGTACCAGTTACTCTTCTTGGAGTAATCTTGCCATTAGCACTGATGAATTTCTTTAACAATTCAACATCTTTATAATCGATATATTCGATTTTGTTCTTAGTGAAGTAACAAACCTTCTTATATCCGACTCTTTGTTTTCTAAAAGCCATAACTTATTTCCTCTCTATTAATAAAATGGTAAGTCATCACTAGAAATATCAAGTGATGGCGTATTTGAGAAATCATCTTGAAGATTATTTTCCTCAAAACTTGGTTCTACACTTGGCGTAAAAGTTTTGTTTTGTGAAACAGGTTGTACATTACTAGCAGTACTAGAATTTCTGTTTCCACCAATTAATTGAACCGAATCACATGTAACTTCAGTTACATATACTTTGCCGTTTTGACCTTCATAGTTTCTAGTAGTAATTCTACCTTCAACTCCAACAATTGAACCCTTACTAGCATATTGAGCTAAAAAATCAGCTGATTGCCTCCAAGCTACACAGCTAATAAAATCAGCTGTAGGCCCATTATTGTTGCCACTTGTATACTTACGATTACAAGCTAAAGTAAACGTACAAGTTGAGATATTAGAGCTAGTCTTTCTAAGTTCGATATCCTTAGTAAGTCTGCCAACTAATACCACATTGTTAATCACGGTTACTTACCAGCCTTTTCTTCAGTGTTGATAGTCATTGAACGAACAACATTAGCGTTAATACCTAATAAACGCTTGAATTCGTTA
Source organism: Candidatus Methanomethylophilaceae archaeon (assembly GCA_963593105.1). Classification (GTDB taxonomy): domain Bacteria; phylum Bacillota_I; class Bacilli_A; order Erysipelotrichales; family Erysipelotrichaceae; genus Colivicinus. The sequence goes on from CAVBAX010000006.1 coordinate 11,956, forward strand.
AGACCTTCAACATCAACACTATAAGTAGTTACAACGTAATAACCCTTTGTCATACCATCGATTTCATACGCAAATTCACGTAATCCCCAGTCATCAACATTGTCGATCTTACCGCCATTATTTGTGATAATTGCGTTAAGTTCTTCACATAAAGCATTCTTAGCTGCTTCATCTAAAGAAGACTTAATGATATACATAGTCTCATATTGTTTCATGTTTAACCTCCTTTTGGACATACGGCCTATTTCTAGGCAAGGAATAGTTTATATTTCTATTCGCTGATATATTATACCATCTAAAATAGAGAATTCAAGGTAAAATAAAGACATGAAAATTTTATGTCCCGTTTGTAAAGAAGTACTTGAAAAACAAGATAAAACCTACAAATGTTTAAATTCACATAGTTTTGATATCGCAAAACAAGGCTATCTTAATTTAAATATGAAATCATCATCTAATACAGGTGATGAAAAAGAAATGATTAAAGCTAGAAATGCTTTTTTAAACCAAGATTATTATCTATTTTTAAGAAATAAAATTAATGAAATTATTGATGAAATAAAACCAAACAACATTCTAGACTTAGCATGTGGTGAAGGATATTACACTTCAAGCTATAATGTAAAAGATAAAATCGGCATTGACTTAAGTAAAGAAGCATTAAAAATAGCTTCTAAAACAGATACAAGTTCTTTATATATCTTAAAGAATATATTTGATGTACCACTTTCTGATAATAGTTTAGATGCAATCATCACCATCTTTGCCCCAATATCTAGCGAAATAAAAAGACTATTAAAAGATAACGGCCATTTTATTTTAGTAAAACCAGACATAGATCATCTTTTTGAGCTAAAAGCTGCTGTGTATGATAAACCTTACTTAAATGAAGTTGAAGAAATAAACATTGATGGTTTAAGCTTACAAAAAGAATATAAAATCAAACAAAAAGCCATTTTAAATAATGAAATGTTAAACAATTTATTTAAAATGACTCCCTATTACCATAAAACTAGTAAAACCGATATGAACAAACTTAGTAACATTGACTATTTGCAGGTGAGTTTTTCCTTTATAATTGATGTCTATTTAACATCAAAATAAAACTTAGAATATTCACCATACTTGGATTCAACACCATAATTTAAGCCCATCTTTTCAAGTATTTCTTTACATAATGATAAGCCAATACCAGAACCAATGTGAAAACGTTTATGTTCCTTATCTACTTTATAATAACGATTCCAAATCTTATCTTTATCTTCTTCCTTGATGCCAGAACCATTATCATATACATATAACCGATAGCCATCAGCTATCTTTTCTGCGCCAATAATAATCAATTTATTCTCAGCATCATTATATTGAAGGGCATTATTTAAAAAGTTATATAAAACCTGTTTAGCCCTATTAACATCGATATGTATTAAATGGTTAGCATCATTCAAAGCATCTAGATTCAATCTTAGTTCAATATCTTTAGACTTACAAAACGGTTCAAATTGATGATATAGACTAGTCAATAAATCATTAAGAGAAATATCACTTTCCCTTAAGTTAATTTGACCCATTTCTACCTTGGACATATCTAACAAATCATCTACTAAAGTCGACAATCTTTTTGCCTCATCAATAATGACATTGATATTTTCTGTTGTATTTTCCTCAGGCAAATCCCTAATCATTTCCCCATAGCCAACAATCATCGTAAGCGGTGTTCTTAAATCATGCGACACATTACCGATAAGTTCTTTTCTGGCCTTATCAGCCTTAATAATCTCTTCATTAGCCTTTGATAAAGTATTATTTAAACTCTCAATTTCTTTAGCATCTGTATTAATAAATGAAGAATCATATTTACCAATAGGCAAATTCTTAGCTTCTTTTTCTATTTTCTTAATCGGCTTAACAATAATTGAAGACAAACATAGTGCCAATAAAACTGTCGCAATTACAACAACCAACACAATTATCTTAAATTGATCAGTAATTGTATCAATAGTGGCCTTTAAAGGAACAATATTAGTTGATAAAAGAATTAAAACGTTCTCATTGTTGATGGTGCTATATTTGCCATAAATATAGATACTATTGCCTAAACTACCGCCATTTTGAAAATAATAATTATCAAATAATTTCTCTCCTCCACTGGCATAAGTCTCTTTAGCGATACTAGCAAGTTGTCTGTTTGTAAGATCACCCAAAGCACATGAACTAGCTTCTTTATATTCGTTACCAAAAACTACAGAATCTGTCACAACCCTAAGACATACGCCATCTGAATAAGACATAGTATTCAAAAAAGAATCAATATCATTATTTTTAAGTTCTGTATCAACTTCACTCGCAACCGATTTAAGATAAGATATCTTATTATTTTTATAAGTCACATCCAAAAAAGTAGTTTGAAGAAACGATATTAATAATAAAACAAGAACAATAAAAACAATTAATATCATCAACATTAAAAGTCTTAAATTCAATGTTTTTCTTTTAAACATACCCTTTTCCATAACACCAATATACACAAAGTTTGTGAACTTAAAATGAAAAAGGCTAATAAAGCCTAATCATTTTCAAAGCGATAACCTACACCTCTTATTGTCGTAATATATTTTCCATATTCGCCAATATCTTTTCTTAATAGTTTCATATGAGTATCCAAAGTACGATCATCACTATCATATTCATAACCCCAAATAGTAGAAATAATATTTTCTCGTGTTAAAGCCTTGCCCTTATTCTTTAAAAGTAATAATAGCAATTCATATTCCTTATTTGGAAGTTCAATCCTTACATCATCCACAATAACACTATGAGCATCTAAGTCCACAACTAAATTCTTATATTTGATGATATTTGTATCATTTCCATATCTTCTTAAGATTACCCTGATTCTTAACATTAATTCTTTTGGTGAAAAAGGCTTTGTAACATAATCATCGCCACCAGCATCAAAACCATAGATACGATCATTTTCTTCACCTAGGGCTGTTAAGAAAATACAATGAACTTCTTTGACTTCTTTCATTTTCTTTAAAGTCTCAAAGCCATCCATACCTGGCATCATGACATCAAGAACAACTACATCATAATCATTTTTCTTAAATAATTCTAAAGCCTTAAAGCCATCCTGAGCCAAATCAACTTCAAAACCTTCATGGGTGCCATATTTGCCAATCATTTCTCTGATTCTATCTTCATCATCAGCTACTAGTATCTTTGCCATGGCTAAATTATAAAACATAATTGTGAACAAATAATGAAAAAATGTATAATAAATAAGCATTGCGGTGTAGCCAAGTGGTAAGGCGGTAGACTCTGAATCTATTATTTCATTGGTTCGATCCCAATCACCGCAGCCATTAAAAAAATAAGGTCCTTTATATAAGGGCCTTTTATTTTACTTAATAACTTTAAATAGAATCACAATAATCACGACAATTACCGCTACAAGAAGAGCACCAACTACGCCAATCGCAATCTTTTCACCTTTTGACAAAGGCTCTTCTTCATCATCTTTAATTACCTCTTCTTTTTTAGCATTCTGCTTAACCTTTACTTCTTCTTTAACAGGAGCAGAAACAATAGTATCTTGACTTAATTCTTCCGCTACCGCCTTAGCTATAGCCTTATGTTCTAGTGTTTCTTCCTTAACTGCTTTTTCAACTTGATTTGAAGCTTTTTCCTCTGTTGGTTTAGATTCAACAGGCTTTTTCTTAGCAGTCATATATTGAAGACGTCCTCTAATATTAACAAGAACCTCTTTTACTACAACCGCAACTCTTGCTTGTTCTTCAGCTTGATCTAAAGCGACATCACTGATGATTTTTTTTAAGTCACTTCCAGCTAATAATTTATTAAAATTAGCGGTAATCTTATTTAAATCCTTCTTTTCTAGATGAGAACCCTCACATCTTGTAAAATCTGAAGGAATCAAATAATCATAGATGCCTACACAAGCTTTTTCGACAACACTTGTTTCAACACCTGCTTTATCAGCTATCTTTGATACATCATCGCTATTTACTAAATATTTTAATAATAAGTTTAAATTGTCCATAATGAAAACCTCACGAATATATATTAATACATTTTACTTTTTTTAACAAAAAATAGCTATAATTTATAGGATGAATACCTTTAAATACACTCTTGACAACAAAAGATATCATACTTTTAATTACTATCTTAAAAGTAATTATGGACAAAAAGTAGCCAAAGTAATAATTGATGGTCATTTTTCTTGCCCTAATCGTGATGGAAAAAGAGGATATGGAGGTTGTATATTCTGCTCAGAATATGGAAGTGGTGATAGTAACCTCAATATATCTTTAGATGTTTTAAACCAATACCAAGAAAACAAAAAAGTAATGGACAGAAAATGGAACAATGGCTTATATATTCCTTATTTTCAATCTTTTTCTAATACCTATGGGCCTTTATCTAAGATTAAAGATATGATAAGTCCATTTCTAGAAATGAAAGAAGTAGCTGAAATATCAATTGCCACAAGATGTGATTGTCTAGATGATGAAATAATCAAATACCTTAGTTCAATAACTTCAATTAAACCTATTTGGCTAGAATTAGGCCTACAGACATCTAATGATAAAACAGGTGATTTAATTAATAGATGTTATAGCTTTGAAGAATTTAAAGATACGCTAAACAAATTAAATAAAACCAATATTAAAACCTGTGTTCACATTATCAATGGTTTGCCATATGAGACAAAACAAGATATGATTCAAACCATTAAAGATATAAATCATTTAGGCTTTGACGCCATTAAAATACATATGCTTCATATCTTAAAAAATACTAAACTAGCCAATATTTATAAAACTAGTCCCTTCCCTATTTTAAGTAGAGATGAATATATAGAATTGGTAGTAAAACAACTTGAATTATTAAAACCAGAAGTAGTAATTGAAAGATTAACAGGAGATCCGATTAAAGATGAATTAATTGAGCCAAGTTGGGTCTTAAACAAAACCACTATCTTAAATGATATTGATAAATTAATGACAAAACTTGATACATACCAGGGAAAATATTATGAACAATAATACATTTGTCCACAAATACATAAAGGGCTTATTAAATAAAGAAGACGAGGTTGTTGATATGACTATGGGCAATGGCTTCGACACTTTATTCCTTGGCGAAATCAGCAAATATGTCTTGAGCTTTGATATAAATACTAAAGCTATTGAAAACACAAAAGAAAAAATTAAAGATTTAAATAATATAAAACTAATACTAGATAATCATATTAATGTTGATAAATATCTAGATCATAAAGTTAAACTGTTTTTATTTAATTTGGGATATTTACCAAATAGTGAAGATCATACAATCACCAAAAAAGATGAAACATTAATAGCCTTTAAAAAAGCCTATGATTTACTTTTAGATGATGGCTACATTATTATCACTTTCTATATTGGACATATTGGCGGTAAAGATGAATACTATTTATTAGATTCTTATATTAGAAACAATAATATAAAGGTAATAGAAACCTATAGAGCCTATAGACACTATAATGAACCAATAACCTATATAATTAGAAAAAGCTCTTAAGTGAGCTTTTTCTAATATGTTAGGGGACATTCATTAAGTATCATTTAGGGGAATTGGATACTTTTTATTATGAGTAAGGATCTTTTCCTTACATCTATATAGTAAAGAAATACTTACGCATAAATTTGTTTAAATTATGTAAAATTATGTGTTTTACAGTTAATACTTAGCACATAAGAAAAGATCCAACAGGACCTTTCTTATAAAAAAATAGGGGACAATTTTCTAAGTATTAAGATACTTAGTTAAGGTTTTCACCTTATGACTATATATTAAATAAACATATACATACAAATTTGTTAGAAAAATGTTAAATTATGTGATTGTGAAATTGCTATAATCTAGATTATGAAAAAAATAAGAAAAATTATTACAACAACTATACTATTTATATTATTTTTAGCCTTAAGCATCTACAATATCAAATATATTAATCCTTATGATTTTACAGTTAGAGAAGAAACAATTAAATCAAACAAAATTGATTCTAACACCAACAATCTAATAGTTGCCTATTTTTCAGATATTCACTATGGTAGTTTTATTAACGAAACTCATTTAGAAACCATTAAAGAAAAAATCAATAAATTTAATCCCGATATTATAATTTTTGGTGGTGATTTATTTGATAATAGTATTTCTGGTGATCAACAATCTAAACTTTGTGATTTCTTAAGAAGTTTAGATGCTAAATACGGCAAGTATGCTGTACTTGGTGATAAAGATTTAGAATACTTAGAACAATCAAAAAGTATTTTAAGTGATACTGATTTTAGATTACTAGATAACGCCAACGAAAAGATATATATTAATGGATCATATATTAATATCGTTGGACTTAGCACAAACTATGATATTAATAGTGCCTTTGATGGTGTTAATCCTAATAACTTTACTTTTGCGATTAGCCATTATCCAGATGTAGTAGCTCTATCCGATACAGCCAAAACCGATTATATGCTTTCAGGACATAGCCTAAATGGCCAAGTATATATTCCTTTGATTAACCTATTTTATAGACCAGATGGTGCTAAAAACTACTATCATGGAAAATATAAAGTAGACAATGTCACTTTAGATATAACAGGTGGCGTTGGCACAATAAAAAACGACATCCGTATGTTTGCGGATGCCGAAATAGTTATTTATAAACTAATTAAGAATTAGAAATTTTTTCAATATCTTCAATAGACTTTGGAATATCACTAGATAATACTGTTACCCCAGTTCCAGTAATCAGTAAATCATCTTCAATTCTGATGCCAATATTTTCATCTTCAATATATAAACCAGGTTCATTAGTAATCACATTACCTGCAACAAGAGGAACATTACCAATATTTACATCATGAGTATCCAAGCCCAAATGATGTGATACACCATGGAAATAATATTCACTAACATCTTTATTTAAGTTATGCTTTGGAAGTTCTTTTGTATAGTAATCAACAACTAAAGCATTTAATTCTCTTAACGTAATACCTGGTTTAGCATTTTCCTCAACTACTTTTTGAGCACCTAAAACTACTTCATATATTTCTTTTTGACGATCAGAAAACTTGCCATTAACAGGGAAAGTTCTAGAAATATCAGCACAATAATTCTTGAAAGTGGCCCCTAAATCACATAAAAATAAATCGCCATCTTCCATAACCATATTATTATCACTGTAATGTAAAACAGTAGCACGCTTACCACTAGCACAAATTGACTTAAAGGCATTCTTGTTGCATACATTTTGAGCCAAAACCAAGTTAAATAAACCCTCCATCGTCATCTCGTTCATACCAGGCTTAATTGAAGACATCATTTGTCTTACGCCTTGATTAGTAATTGCGATAGCACGCTTGATACAAGTTAATTCATAATCATCTTTAACCATTCTCGCTTTGGCAATAAGTGGATAAATATCCTTGATATTAACAGCTGGATAATTATTTCTAATATTATTGGCAAACTTAATCGCAACTGTAGCCTCTTGACTAGCATCATAGTGCCACAAATCAAAATACAACTTATAGTCACTATTATGTCTTTGTCTATTTAACATACTAGCTAAGTAAGCATCTAACTCACTATAATCGCTAACCGTTTCAACACCACTAATCTCACTTGCTTTTTCAGCTAGCATTCTACCACCTACCCACTTAGCCATTAATTCATCAAATGGTAAAATGAATAAACGCTCAATAATTTGACCATCAATCTTAGAAATAACAAGAGCCATCGTCTCTTTTTCTAAACCAGTTAAATAATAGAAATTTCTATTTACATCAAATGGAAATGCCTCATCTTCTGACTTCATAACAGGATTACCAGAAAATAAAACGATACTCGCATTACCTGCAATATCTTTAATTAATCTTTCTCTTCTAATTGAAAATAAATTCATAGTTTCCTCCTAAAAAATTTCTTCATCTTTATTTTTATTTAAATAAGATACTTTAACAATCTCTTCTTTTTCAATAGCCTCATTAATCAAAGTTTCATAATCAAACTTAGACTCATAGAATAAACATTCCTTTTCTTTTGGCTTAGTTACAGGATTTTTTGGTTCAAAGATTGTGCAACAATCCTCATATGGCAAAATTGAAGTCTTGTAAGTACCAATCTTTTTAGCCATCTCAATGCTTTCAATCTTATCCATCATACACATTGGACGAAGAATTAAAGTATCAGATACTTTACCGATAACACTAATACTTTCTGGCGTTTGCGAAGCTACTTGACCCACACTTTCACCATTTGTGATAAGTTTGATCTTTCTTTGTTTACAAATTCTATCCGCAATGCGATACATCATACGTCTCATAATAGTAATCGCATAAGACTCATTAGCGTGCTTATAAATAGCTAATTGTAAATCTGTAAAAGGAATAACATGTATTAAAATATCACCTTGATATACACTTAATATTTCTGCTAACTTATATACCTTTTCCTTAGCTTGACTGCTAGTATAAGGCTCAGAAGCAAAATGAATACACTCAATTCTTAAGCCTCTTTTCATTGTAAGATAACCCGCAACTGGCGAATCAATACCACCAGACATCATAAGTAGAGCCTTACCATTAACCCCTGTTGGATAACCGCCAATACCTCTTACCTTTTCATCCATAATAATCGCATTATCCATACTTATTACAACATATATTTTCAAATCAGGATTATGTACATCAACAGTTAAATCGCTATTTCTTAAAATATATCCAGCCACTTGTCTGTTGATATCATCACTTCTAAGTGGGAAAGACTTATCACTTCTTTTAGAAACCATCTTAAAAGTCTTATAGTCTTTTTTCTTGGCTAAGTGTAAAGCGGTTTCCTTAATCTTTTCAATATCTTTTTCAACTAAAATAGCTCCTGAAAAATAAGCATAACCAAACACTTGTTTTAAATCTTGCTTAATCATTTCATAATCTTCACCATTAAGTTTAATAAATAAACCATCATGTAAAGTTCTATAAGTTAAATTACCATAAGCCTGTAATCTTTTTTTAATATTATTAGTTAAAGCCTTAGTAAAATCTTTTTTATTCTTACCCTTGGTTGAAAGTTCACCATATCTTACAACTATATGATCATAATTAAAATCAGCCATATCTTTTTATATCCTCCTTTAAACAATCTAATAAGTAGTCTATTTCTTCAAAGCTATTATCCTCACTAAAAGAAATTCTAATAGCGTAATCCTCATCTTTTCCAAGTGCCATTAAAGTTCTATTGCCCTCATTTTTTCTAGAACCACAAGTAGACTTAGAAGACACCATTATATCTCTTGCGTTTAAAGCGTTTAATTCAACTTCACTTTTAATAGGTGTAGAAATATTAATCAAACTAGGCAAAGAATCTGAAAACGAATTAATTGTCACACCATCAATTTCTTTGATTTTATTCATAAAATATTCATTAAGCTCTTTTGTTTTCTTAGCATACCTATCCTTATTTTCTAAAGCAATTCTAAGTGTTTTAGCCAACACAATATTACAAAGTGCGTTACTTGTGCCACCTCTAATACCATATTCTTGTTGGCCACCTGAAATAAGTGACAATAAGTTTACATGCTTTTTCTTAATTAAAGCACCAGACCCCTTAAGCCCATGAATCTTATGAGCTGAAAAAGAAGCTAAATCAACATCTTTTAAATCAATATCAACTTTACCTATACCTTGAGTTAAATCAGTATGAAAATAAGTACCACTATTTTTTTTAACAATATCCTTAATCGCATTTATATCATTAATAGTGCCAACCTCATTATTCACAAGCATAATACTAACAAGTGAAGTATCTGCTCTAAGAGCTTTTTTAACACTTTCTGCTTCAATTATCCCTTTATCATTTGGATAAAGATAAGTAACCTCAAAACCAAAATTTTCTTCTAATTGTTTAAAACTATTATAAACACTAGAATGTTCATAAACACTAGTAATTACATGTCTTCTAGTGTTATTTAAACATAATCCCTTAATCGCTAAGCTATTAGCCTCACTTGCACCACTGGTAAAGATTATTTCATCTTTTTCCACATTTAAATAATTAGCAATATTAGCCCTAGCCTTTTCTTGCATATTATAAATAGCGACGCCATCATCATATAAAGCATCGCTATTACAATAATATTCATCTAGTAATTTCTTATAGGTGCTTAATACTTCATGATTTAAAGAAGTAGTAGACACATTATCAAAATAAATCTTATTCACTAGTTATTCTCCAAATAAGCATTGTCATTAGAATTAGGAAATAGTTTTTCCATGCATGAAATAGCCATTGTTAAAGCCTTTGTATATTCACCATTTAAATAAGAAAACTCAGCCTTAGACAAATCCCTTTCAACCTCAGGATAAGTAGAACGATACTTATTACCAAAGACAATTGCATTTTCAACCATGATAGCCATACCAACAACATTATTGACATTATTGTAAAACTTATAGACAAAATCAATCGCATCATCTAATGTCTTGTTTAAATTTTCAATATCAATTGGAACCATAGCTAATTGTTCCTTAATTTTATTAATCTTTTCTCTACCATTTTTAAGATCATCTGTATAAGAATCCGCAATAGTAGGAAGATGATATTCTAATACCTTTACTTCAACCTCATTTAAAACTACCTGTAGTTTCATAAGTTGACCCTTAGCCCTTTGTTCATCAGTAGCATTCTTATCAAAAGTTAGTTTATGTTCCAACAAGCTAGAAGCATCTTCATTCACTTTGTTTAAAATAGTTTCAGCCTTTTCAAGAAGTAAAGAACTAGCACTATCATTAGACGCAATATCTTGATTTAATTCAATAAAATCAGCTTGACATTTATTAATACTAGCTTCTTTTTCACTTAAGTAAGTCTCAAGATCCTCAATACCAAAACGCTTAGAATCTTTCTTATAAGCCACATTAACATAATTCAATAAAGTCTTAGTTTCATTTAATTTAATAGCGATATCATCACTTACTAGTCTTACCTTTTGATAAGCCTCGCCTTCATTTGCCATGTCCGCCAACAATGTATTTAATTTATCTTTTAAAGCCTCATTATCTTGTTTGACATCGCCAATTTCACCACTTGTAAGTATCTTGATATCATCGCTTAATAAATTATTTACTTCTTCTAATTTATTATCAATATGCAAATGCTTTGTATAAACGCCACGTTGACGCAAAAGCGCGAATTGTCTATTTACCTCTTCAACCAAAGTAGGAACCACACCTTTTGTATCATTGATCAAATCAGGAATCTTTTTTACTGCAACCTTAATATCAATAATTGAATTTTGAATCTTTTCTAAACAATCTTGACTACTTAAATAGTCACCAACATACATGAATTCTTCACTTGTTGAAAATAGATTTTCAACTTCTTGAACCTTCTTTTCAATACCATCAAAAGCTATTGATAAAGAATTAGAATTACTATTGATATTAAGTTTTAATTCTCTAAATTCTTCTTTTAGTTTAGCGCTATGTTCTCTTTGTTCATTCTCTTTTTTAGAAAATTTTTCTAAAAATTTATCGATATCTTTAACTTCCGCCTCACTCTTATTTAACTCTTCGTTTACTTCGTTAATAGTTAAGCTACATTCGTTATACTTTCTAGAAGCAAACAAATCATCAATATTTTCTAGCATTGAAGTGATATAGTCGATATTCTTTTGAGCTTGCTCATATTTTTTATAATATTCTTTTACCTCAATCGAAGTTTCATCATTTCTTTTAGCCATAGCTTGAGCCTTAGAAAGTTTAAATGCCAAAGGCACGGTCTTAATAGAATTAAAACGTACATTTAATTCATCTATACTCTTTTTAATATTTGTTTTTTTGGTATTTGAAACAATTATCAAGATAATGATAACAGCTATTAATAATAGACCACCAATAATGGCAATTTGAACACTATTCGACATAAAATTCCTCTTAAACTAAACTGATATAATTTTACTATTACAGACAATAATTTTCAATTGACTATATCTGCTTATTTATGAGATCTTAGCACAATTAGATTGGTCATTTTTTGCCATCGTCGGCAGTTATTTCTAAAATAGAAATAAATGAATTTTAATATAATTCGTTTTTTTATATATTTTTTAAATGTTCCGATATTCTTCTTTATTTAAACATTTTGCGCTCTTATTCTATTTATGTTTCTATTCATAAGATGTCTTCCTAATGTACATATAAAAATTCTTTTACTTTAGACATTTCCTGATGATGAAATTTAAACAATTCATCTGGATATCATACACTCCAAAATCATTATTAATTCCTTTACTTTGAATATAAAGTGTTATTTTTATTCCAATCAATATTAAGATTTCTAAAATTCCTAACAGCTACTCCCTATCCATAGAAACTAACGGTAGTGTCTTTGGATTTTGACCGTAAGTT
>CAVBAX010000007.1:0-24394 GCA_963593105.1 Candidatus Methanomethylophilaceae archaeon
TGTAGGGAAAGATCCATCTTCATAATAGTAGATAGTATCTTTTTCAAGTCCTTCAGCATAATAAGTTTCACTAGACTTTGATAAATTATTAAAGCCTAGTTCTTTAAGCTTGGTTTTAAATTCTTCTTCACTTAGCCCAATATAAGTGTCAGGAATTGTTTTAGTATCAGTGCTATTTTTGCCACTAGATAATACAACAATGAGTGAATCTCCACCCCTAACCTCAGTTCCCTGATTAATAGATTGTGAAATAAATTCATTTTCACTAGCTACATCAGAAGTTTCATACTTAATAGATAATTCTATTGCATATTCCTTAGCCCAAGCTTCAATTTCTTCTTTTGAATATGACGCAAAACTTGGAACAGTTGTATTAATGTCTTCAATATTAGTGCCATATGAAATAGTAACAGTAATAGCATCAGTTTTTGTAGCGCTAGCAGGAGTTATAGAAATAATCTTTCCATATTCATAGGTATCATTTGTTTCAAATGTATATGTTACATTAGTATATTCGTTTTGAATAAACCAATTTCTAGCATCAGAATAGGACATATTCTTAACTTGGTTTGCTATATCGGCTGTACCATTAGGATCTTTACCACTTGAATAAATAATAGTAAGGCTATCACTTATTACATCACCTTCTTTTACAGATTGATAAACAACATAATCATATTCGATAGTTTCATCATACTGATAAGAATAATTGTACTTACCACTAGCAAGTTTATTATCACTTATCCACTTTTCAACTTCCGTTTTGTTCATTCCTGAAAAGTTAATCGCATTTACTGTTTTATTAAATGGATTACCAAATACACTAAAGCCAAACCATATCGCTACACCAATCACAATAATCAACAACACTGTTAAGAAGATGTTTAGTTTGTTACTAAAAAATCTTTTCATTAATCTACTTTACCTCCAACATAAGCCTACTTCTTGTAGCACTAGTAAAGAATCTATATGTCAAACCATTTGTACTAATACTTGGTAAACTTAATTCATTTAAGTTGTTTACTTCTACATAGTCTATATTTTCACCATTTTCTAGTTTCATAATAAACATATAAGTTCCCTCTTTTAAACTTGATATATTAGCATTTGTTTTATAAGAAATATAATCAAGATTATAAGAAGATTTTAAGGCACTGCCAAAATCAAAATCAGACTTATAATTTTCAACAGGAATTTCAATGTAGTTATTTGCGCTATCTACCGCATATAATGTAGTTTTAACTTTAGAAACATCATCATAATTAACATAATACATCATAGCTTGTCCAAGCATTGATAAATTAAGTGACTCATCTAAAGCTAGTGTATCCAAGCTAAATAATGAAGTTCTAATATTATTATTTGGTTTATTGATACTTGTATAATCAATAACACTTGGCAAACTTTCAATAGAAAAATCTAAACGATAGTTATATGTGCTGTTAATTTTTAAACGATATGTATAATCACTATCTTTATATACATAATTCTTGGCAAAATCTTCGTATGAATTAATAGTCTTGGTTAAACTATTTCCACTATTATTGACAGTAACTGTTAGATAATAGTCACCTTCGCTTATTTCTTTAATTGGAATATTTGCGTTAAAACCAACATAGTTATAAGTATGACCATCATTAAATGATATACCTTGGTACTCATTTATAATTGCGTTATAAGATTTAGTAGAATTATCAAGTAAATTAACAACATTAATTGTTGTCGTAATATTATTTACATCAGTCGCATCAATTCCTTTAATAAAAGCTGTGCCTGATAAATTTAGTTTATTATCGCTTATGTTCATATCTTCAAGCGCAAACATCAAGCTTAAATCAGAATCAATATTTTCACTATTACTATTTTTCTTATTAATAACAGTTAAATGTTCTGTTTTAATATAAGCTACACTTCTATCAAAGTCATATTCACCATAACTAATTGGATTTAAATTACCGGTTGTAATTGGTGTTCTATGTGTTTGAATATTGCCATTACTATCAATTGGATTAGTAGATTGAATCTTTGTATAAGAGCCATTTGATCCAAGATCTATCACAATAAAACCTTCTTGATAATAAGGACCATATTGAGTTGTATAAAGTGTCTTAGAACTATCACTTGCACTAGCTTTAATTTCGACATCAAAATCTTTAATCAAAGATAAAGAATAATAATTATAATCGCTTAAAGTTCCATTTTTGCCTGTTGATAGTTTATCTATTCTATAGGCAATAGAAGCTATTTCCATACCCCAATAAGGATCAGAAGCATACTTAACATTTAAGCCAGAACCTTTATTACCTAAAGAAGAAGAGAAAAATCTTCCATCGGTTATATCAACAAAACCTCTAAGATTTATACCAGCTTGTTCATTAACACAATCCGCTACACTGCTAAAAGCAGAAGCTTGATTAGGATCGGCATCAAAAGCGTTCCATCCAAAAAGGTTATTCCTATTAATCGCATAGCCACTTGTTCCGTTAGCTGATTCATGACACGCCATCGCAAACAATAATAAAGCATTGATACCATATTTGTTTTGGGCATCAATAAAATATTGACCCGTACCAATCATAACCGATCTATTTGAATCACTTACATATGAATTTAAAGTATCAGCAGAAATATTGGTCTTAGAACGTAGAGGCAAAAATTGATAATAGTTATAATAAGTAAACGCAAAATCACTAAAAACATCATCATTGTAAAAATTAACGCCATCATAAGAGTAGTATCTTTTACCCTCTTGCATGTTATCGGGTGCTACACCTATCACAATTGAAGAATGTTCAGCATATGAATTATCAGCTGAATAACCTCTATAAATATGATAAATCATTTCTTTATAGCCACTAGTTGTAATAGCTTCATAATAATTTTGTGTACAAGTTACATAGAAAGCTTGTTCATTTGTATATGAGTTATTACCACCAAGTTGAATAGAAATACCATTTCTTAAATACTTAGAAGGCACTAAATCAGTATATTCCAAGTCAGTATAGCCATGAAAGCCATTAATATTAACTTCAATCATGCCAGTACCATTACCTAAATATCTTTCGGTATCAACATAATTCATTTCATAGTGTCTTCCAACATATGTACTCTTATAGTAAATGCTGCCAACGTTGTTTACATCTTGCCAAATGGAAATAGTTGCACCATTTCTTGCATAAGAATATGCGATGCCAGAATTCATCGCTATAATTTTAGTTGGCGATAAAGACTTATTGTGTCTAACAACATGGTCACCACCTAATTCTTTCATTTTAGACTTAGCTTCTGAGTAGTTGTTGTAACAAGCTTTTTGTTCAAAAGAGCCATCATCTTTTATATAAGCTACTTCATAGCCACATGCTGAAAGATCTTCACCATACACTTCACTAACATCAAAAGTGCCAATAAATGGCACTAATAAGCATATAACAAGTAATCTAATAAATATATTTTTCATTAACTTAATACCGTATCAATCGTTGTAGTAGAACCATCAGAGAAACTTAAAGTAAGTTTGCCTGAAAAATCTTGTGTTTCATCAGGATTTGAATAAACCTCAAAAAATAGAGCATATTCATCACCTACATTTAATGATTTATTTAAGATATTTGAAATCTTAATTGAATCATAAGTATCATCTAGTGCTTCATAAGTTTCACCATCGCTATTTTTACTATAAGTGGCACCAGTAATCTTTATGCCATCACTTATAGAAACAACTTTTATATTAAAGGTATAAATACATAGCATACTGGAATTGTAACTTTCACCATTTCTTTTCATCATATCGGAAATATAACTACTAGAAACAGTTAAATTATAATCACTTGTATTTATTTCGTTTGAAGTATTCTTGTTCTTTATAGAATCGATATTATCTTGATTTTTAGAAACATCAATCAAGAATGAGCTACCACTAATAGTATCGGTTAAAGTGATATTATCACTTCCAGTATAAGGAATAAAAACTTTGCAAGTATATTCATTTTGATCACTTACGACATCAACTGTTGTACCTAAAGAAGTATAATTAAAATCCTTTACCTCGATTGACTTTTTATAATTTACAATATCACTTAACTTGATATTTTGATTTGTAACTAAGTTATTTAAATCGTAGCTAATTGCGTCCTTTGCGCTAAACTTTAGCTCACCTACCACAAAATTAAATCCTAAAGTATCATCTATATCTAAATAAGTCTTATAAGACAATAGTTCAATACTAACGTCATCCGTTACTATTGTTTCATTTGTAGGTATATCAGTATTTGTATTTATATTTGTATCAGATGACTTAAGTAGTTTTATAATTCCAAGCACTAGAATAAATATCAATCCTAACGCAATCAATATTAATAAGACTAATCTATCATATCTTACTTTTCTTTTTTTGTTCATTTTTCCACCATTAATTCTTCCGCTTTTAAAAGCTTTGTAAATCTTTCAATTGGAACAATGGCCGCCATTGGTTCATTATTCTTAATTATAATTTTAACATCATCAGGCCCTAAATCCGAAATTATCTTACTAGCTTTGCCTTGGTTTAAAGCGCTTATAGGCACCAATGAATCTAGTACATTTGTCATTGAATTCTTCATATAAAAAATTATAGACTTGCGTCTATAATTTTGTCAATAAATATAGCATTAAATTATATGTACATTTATATATAAATTTATCAATAAATTTATATATTTATTTAATACCATCAGGATTCTTCTTTATGAAATTATATGAATCCCTACACATATCCTCTAGATTATATTCAGCCTTAAAGCCAAGTAGTTCACTAGCTTTTGTCGTATCTGCGAAACAGGTAGCGATATCGCCAGCTCTTCTTTCAACAATCTTATAAGGAACTGGAACATTATTAGCTTTTGCGTATGTGTTGATAATATCAAGAACAGAATAGCCGATGCCAGTACCGATATTAATAGTATCGCAACCCTTATGCTTGTTTGCGTATTCTATCGCAAGAACATGAGCCTTAGCTAAATCAACAACATGGATATAGTCTCTTACGCCTGTTCCATCTTTTGTATCATAATCATTACCAAATACATTTACATATTCTCTTTTCCCAGTCGCAACATCTGCAACATATGGCATTAAATTGTTTGGAATACCGTTTGGTTTTTCACCAATTAGTCCAGACTTATGAGCACCTACTGGATTAAAGTATCTAAGCAAAACTGCTGATAACTCTTTTCTTGCATGAGCATAATCTTCAATAATGATTTCATTCATAAGTTTTGTAGAGCCATAAGGATTAGTTGTAGTGCCTCTACCATATTCTTCCTTAAAAGGAACCTTAAAGCTATCCCCATAAACAGTAGCACTTGATGAGAATACCAAGTTATTAACATTATACTTTTCCATTAATTCATATAGATTAACAGAACCAGAAATATTTGTATCATAATAAGCTAATGGGATTTGAACAGACTCACCAACCGCTTTTAAACCTGCAAAATGAATTACTGCATCAAAGCTATTCTCTTTAAATACTTTTTCAAAGTTTTCTTTATCTTTGATATCCACATTGTAGAAAGCAGGCTTTATACCTGTAATTTGCTTAATTCGATCTAAGACATTAATGCTAGAATTGTATAAATTATCTACTATTACACATTCATGTCCCTTTTCAATAAGTTCAACACAAGTATGCGAGCCAATATAGCCAGTACCACCAGTAACTAGAATTTTCATATTCTTCCTCCTATTTAACAAAATTTATCGCACCAAGCACACCACTTGATAAAAGCCCCATAATTAAACCAGCAAGAATAACTCCAGCCATAACTGCAAGCACTGATTTCTTAAAGTCTAAATCAAGAAAAGAAGCAGCTAAAGTACCAGTCCATGCACCAGTACCAGGAAGCGGGATGCCAACAAATAAGAATAAGGCAACATAGATACCATTCTTTGACTTTGAAAGTAAAGCTTGTTTACCCTTCTCACCTTTTTCAATACAGAAACGACAAAACTTAGCGAAAGGTTCAAATGATACATCCTTACCCCATTCTAGCACCTTTCTTGCAAAGAAAAAGATAACAGGAACAGGAAGCATATTACCAACTATAGCGATAATATAGCTTTGTAAAAGCGGTAGCTTAAAAGCAACAGCGTAAGGTATAGCACATCTTAGTTCTATTAGAGGAACCATTGAAATAAAAAATACAATTAAATACTTAGTTAACATAATAATTTCCTTTATTTAAATATTTTTAATAAATCTTGCCCTGTCGCAAAAATAAACAATAAAATAAACAAAGCATAAGACAAGCCTATTATATATGATTCAAGCTTTTTACTAATAGGCTTTCTAATAACAGCCTCAATTAAAGTTAAGACAACCCTTCCACCATCAAGTGCTGGAATAGGTAACAAATTAAAGATGCCAATATTTAAAGATAAAGATGCGATTAACACAAAGTAATAAATAGAACCATTACTTACCGCATCGCCTGTAGCTTTATAGACACCAACTGGACCTGATAAGTTATTAAAACCTACACCCCTAAATAAACCAACCACAAAAGTAAATAAAATCAAAGTCATTTCTCTTAAATAGTCAAAGCCATATTTCCAACAATTTAAAATATTTACCTTTTTATACTCATATGCGCCAAATTTAACACCAATATAAGCACTACCAGAACTAGTATCTGGAGTAACAACAATATCTACATTTTCACCATTTCTATTTACCGTTAAAGTGATATCACCACTTTCGTATAAAGATAAGAAATCACTTAAATCAGAATAAGAAGAAATAGACATTGAATAACCATTTTCATATTCAATCCTTTTAATATTATCGTTAACCATCAAACCTGCATTAAGCGCAGGAGAGTCAGCCATGACTTCGGTAATTGCAGCACTTGAAGCAACCGCTACTTGACCAATTGATAGATATACCAAAGACATAACAACTAGTGCTAAAACAAAGTTCATAAATACACCAGCCAATAGAATCAAAATCTTTTTAAACTTTGAAATACCTTTTAAAGTTCTAGATTCATCAACAATCTTCGTTTCAACATCGATTTGTTCATCAAAATCATCAGGAGCATTAGCGATAGCACAATATCCACCAATCGGAAGAGCTCTTAAAGAAAACGTAGTTTCCTTACCCTTTTTTTGATATAAAGCTTTGCCCATCCCAATAGAAAATTCAGGAACATAGACATTAAAAGCTTTAGCGACAATAAAGTGTCCGAATTCATGAACAACTATAATCGCAATAAGCATTACTAGAAATAAAATAAAATTTAAAATATTTGTCATTAATTATTTGCCCAAAGATTCCTTACATAATTCTTAGCCCAATCATTATAATAAATCAATTCATCTGCATCTGGAGACTTAACAAAATGTGCTTTCTTAAGTGTTTTTATAACATATTGTTCAATCTCAACAAATTGAATACGACCATTTAAGAATAAATCGACAGCCTCATCATTAGCACCAATTAGTAATGCCCCAAAGTTACCAGCATAGGCACCAATTTCTTTAGCAAGTAATACAAGCGGATATCTAGCATAATCAACTTTTCTAAAGCTAAATGATAATGCCTTGCTAAAGTCCATAGGTTTTACTAATTCATCGCCTATATTATCAGGATATAAAAGTGCATATCTAATTGGCAAACGCATATCAGGACTAGACATTTGTGCCATAACAGTACCATCATTATATTCAACCATCGAGTGAATAATAGATTCAGGATGAATAACTGGTTCAATCTTATCATATGGTATATCAAACAAATAGTGTGCTTCCATGATTTCAAAACCCTTATTCATCATTGTTGCTGAATCGATGGTAATTTTATTACCCATTGACCATGTTGGATGATGAAGAGCTTCTTCTAGAGTTACCGTTTTTAATTCTTCACGACTCTTATCTCTAAAGGCACCGCCAGATGCAGTAATGATTAACTTTTTAACATCTTCTTTTTTATGTCCTTGAAGACATTGCAAAATTGCTGAATGTTCTGAATCTATTGGAAGTAAAGTTACGCCATATTTTTTAACAGCAGCATTAATTAAATCACCACCTGCAACAAGCGTTTCCTTATTGGCTAAAGCAATATTTTTGCCATTTTCAATAGCGACCAAAGTTGGCTTAAAGCCAGTAAAACCAACCAAAGCATTTTCTAACCAATCATAGTTTTCTTCTTTTACAATCTTTTCAAGACCTGAAGAACCATAATAAAAGCGAACATTAGGATAAAGATCGATAAGCTCCTCAGACTTTTCAATTGAATAAACAAATTCAAGTTCAAATTCTAAAAGTAATTGTTTAAGATAGTCTAAGTTTTTACCTACTGAGACACCTTTTAAACATAATCTATCTTTATGTTCCTTAATTACATCAATTGATTGTTTGCCAATGGAACCACTGGCTCCTAATAATAATATATTTTTCATCATAATAATATTGAACTTAAAACCGCAAATAGTAGTACACAAAAAATAACCGAATCTATTCTATCTAATACTCCGCCATGACCTGGCATAATATTGCCAAAATCTTTAATTCCATAATGTCTTTTGATTAAAGAGAAAGCAAGATCACCAAACTCAGATATAATCGGAAGTAGAATAGAACAAAATATTACAAAAGAAATACTTAAACCCATATAACTATTAAAATAAGCATAGGCAAAGGAGAATACAAAGCCAAATATAGCTCCACCAATTGAACCTTCAATGGTCTTTTTGGGCGATACTCTCTCATTTAATTTATGTTTACCAATTTTTCTACCTACAAAGTAAGCACCAGTATCAGTTAATAGAGATGCTAATAAAATATAAAAGAAAACATTACCCATACCAATGTTATACAAGTTGATAATGAATAAAATTGCATAATTGAAAATAAAAGACATCGAGGTAACACCAAATACTTCATTTATACTAATATTTTCATTAACGATCGCATAAATAAACAATGCAATTACTTCGATAAAGACAATCGAAATAAAATAATTGCCATAAGTGACAAGATTTGCCCCAAAGGCTATTTCCATTATTAAAAGTAAAATATAGTTAAAAGGTTTTTTGATACAATTAACAAATTCATAAATACCAACAACACCAACAAATATCATTAAGATATTTAAAGAGATGCCACCAAATAATAACGGATATATACAAATTGCAACCGCAACAATTGCACTAATTAGCCTTTGTTTCATTTAAAACACCACCAAAACGACGTGTACGATGATTATATTCTTCAATGCATGAATCTAAATCATTACATGTGAAATCGGGCCAAAAAGTATCCATAAAGATAAATTCACTATAGGCTAATTGATATAAAAGGAAGTTTGAAATTCTTTGTTCATTACTTGTTCTAATCATCAAATCAACTTCTGGAAAATCCTTTGTATAAAGATAACTATTAAAACTTTTTTCATTCAAATCACTTATAAGACCATTTTTATAATCTTCAGCATAATTTTTACAAGCTCTAACAATCTCAGCTTGGCCGCCATAATTAAGGGCAAAATTTAACACCATACCGGTATTATTTTTACTTTTTTCAATGGCACTTTCAAAAATTTCTCTAGCTTCCTTAGGAATTCTATCCATTTCACCAATCATAGTAATTTTTATATTGTTTTCCATGATTTCTTTTAAATATGAATTAAAGAAAATCTTAGGTAAAGACATCAAATAATTAACTTCATTCTCTGGCCTTTTCCAGTTTTCGGTAGAAAAAGCATAAAGAGTTAAACATTTTATGCCTAATTTATTAGCATATATTGCGATTTCTCTTACTTTTTCAGTGCCTTTTTTATGTCCCATAGTACGTGGCAGATTTCTTTGTTTTGCCCATCTGCCATTACCATCCATGATAATTGCGATATGATTTAAAGTATTCATTAGATAGTCATTACTTCTTTTTCTTTAGCCTTAGTAACATCATCCACTTTAGCTACATATTTATCAGTAAGCTTTTGAATTTGATCTTGTAAGTCCTTAGAAACATCTTCTGGAAGAGTCTTATCTTTTTTAACTTCATCATTACCATCTCTTCTTACATTTCTGATAGCAACCTTAGCTTCTTCACCAAATTTAGCAATATCCTTACAAAAGCCTTTTCTTGTTTCTTCAGTAAGTACTGGCATAGTGATTCTTACAACTGTTCCATCATTTAGAGGTGGTAAACCAATATCTGATGCATTAATTGCCTTTTCAATATCTTTTAAGCTACTTGCATCATAAGGTTTAATACATAAAGTCTTACCTTCTTGTACAGAAATTGAAGCAATTTGATTAATAGGTGTAGGACAGCCATAATAATCAACTTCAATGTGGTCTAAAAGATTAGGATTAGCACGACCAGTTCTAACCTTTGTAAGATTGTGTTCAAGAGCTTCAACTGCCTTAAGCATCTTTTCTTCTACTGTTTTAATTTCCATAAAAAACTCCTTAATTAATGATTGTTCCAACAGCTTTACCTTTAACAGCCTTTACAATATTATTTTTTACTGCCATGTCAAAGATAAAAGCTTGGATTTTATTTTTCTTACAGATTTTAGCAGCTTGCAAATCAATTACCGCTAACTCTTGCTTAATTATATCATCAAACTTTAACTCATCATATTTAGTTGCGTTAGGATCAATATTTGGATCAGCACTATAAACGCCATCTACTCCATTTTTAGCCATTAAAATGACTTCAGCATTGATATCAGCTGCACGCATTGCGCTAGCAGTATCAGTTGAATAGAACGGTTTACCTGTCCCACCGCCAAATACACATACTGTTTTTCTTTTTAATAAGCGATTAGCCTTCTCTATATCATACTTATCTACTCTTTGAACATCAATTGTAGATAAAGTTTTAGCCTTAACACCTATCTTAGTTAAAGATGCTTCAAGCATTTGAGCATTGATAACTGTAGCCTCCATGCCAATATAGTCAGCATTTCTTCTATCTAGTCCTAATTTTTCAAAAGTGCGTCCTCGACAAATATTGCCACCACCTACTACAATTCCAACTTCAACGCCCTCTTCAACTAATTTTTTTATTTGTTTTGCGATGTCGTTTAACACTTTAGTATCAAAAGGATTTCCTAAAGCTTCACCTGATAGTTTTAATAAAATTCTCTTATACATAGTTCTTCTCCTTATTTTTGAAAAAAGGACCCCTAAAGGTCCTTTTATTTAATAATTAGCCAATTTGTTTAGCAACTTCTTCAGCGAAGTTTTCTTCACGTTTTTCAAGACCTTCACCAACTAAGTATTTAACAAAACTATTAACTGTTGCGTTAGCATTCTTTAATACAGCAGCAACCTTTTGACCAGGATCTTTGAAGAATTCTTGGTCAACTAAGCACATTTCCTTTAGTGACTTAGAAACTTTACCATTAATAGCACCTTCGATTACTTTTTCTGGTTTACCAGCAAATGAAGGATCATTCTTAACAATTTCAGTTTGAACAGCTCTTTCATGTTCCACAATATCAGCAGGCATATCAGCACTTGAAACATAAGTTGGAGACATAGAAGCAATTTGCATAGCCATATCCTTAGCTAAAGCTTCATCACCACCTTGTAAAACTGCAAGACAAGAAATCTTACCGCCCATATGAATATATGAACCAAAGATTTCGTCGTCTTTCTTAGTTACAATAGCGAATCTTCTTAATACAATCTTTTCACCAATTGTTGAAGTAGCATCAATGAATAAATCATTTAATGTCTTACCATCAACTGGTAAAGCTAAAGCTTCTTCATTATTCTTAGCATCACTGTTTAAAATTGTAGTACAAGCGCTGTCAACTAACTTTAAGAATTGTTCATTTTTAGCAACAAAGTCTGTTTCAGAATTGATTTCAACAAGACAAGCTTTATTACCATCAACAACAACCTTTGAAAGACCTTCAGCAGCAATTCTGCTAGCCTTCTTAGCTGATTTTGCGATACCCTTTTCTCTTAACCAGTCAATAGCTTTTTCCATATCGCCATCGCTAGCGCTTAATGCATTTTTGCAATCAAGCATACCAGCGCCAGTTTTTTCTCTTAGTTCTTTAACTTGAGCAGCAGTAACAGCCATTATTATTCAGCCTCCTTAGCTTGAGCTTCTTCCTTTTTTTCAGTAGTTGGAGCATCAGCGTTATTTTCGCCATCCTTCTTACCGATATATCTTCTTTCAGAATTTCTATTGAAACGACCTCTGTTTGCGTTTTGTTGACGCATCTTTTCTTCGTTTCTAGCCTTTCTTCTCTTTTCTAATTCTTCAGCATGCTTTTCAACATTAACAATAACATCTGACATAGTAATGTCTTTTTCTGTTTCATCTTCTTGATAAGCATCTTGTAAGATACCACCCTTTGCCTCTACGATAGCATCAGCTAATAAAGATACCATTAATTTGATAGCCTTAACTGCATCATCGTTTGCAGGAATAGCATAATCAACAAATGCAGGATTGCAATTTGTATCTGCTAAACCAAATACAGGGATACCTAACTTCTTAGCTTCCAATACTGCATTATGATCTTCCATTGGATCAACTACTACGATAGCATCAGGAAGTTTCTTCATATCCTTAATACCACCTAGGAAGTTTTCAAGTCTAGAAGCTTCTTTTCTAATTAAAGCAATTTCCTTCTTTGTGTAAACATTGATAGTACCAGAAGTTTCCATTTCATTGATTTCAAGAAGTCTCTTGATTCTCTTTTGGATAGTTCTGAAGTTTGTTAAAGTACCACCTAACCATCTTTGGTTGATGTAGAAACTACCACTTCTTGTAGCTTCATCAAGAACGATTTGTTGAGCTTGTTTCTTTGTACCTACAAATAGTACCTTACCGCCATTTTCAGCGATTTCTTTTAACTTGTTGTAAGCTACATCTAAACCTTCTTGAGTCTTTTCAAGATTGATAATGTAAATACCATTCTTTGCAGTATAGATGAATGGCTTACACTTTGGATCCCATCTTCTAGTTTGGTGACCTAAATGAACACCGTTTTCTAGAAGTTTACGCATTGAAACTAATTGTGACATTTTAAATATTTTCCTCTCTTTCCGTTTCTCCTCCACAGTTTCGATCATTACTAAGCTTTCGCCACGGAATAATGAATCCGCTGTGTGTGTATTTTGCATACAAATGCCTATATATTATACATAACAAGTACGCATATAACAATAGTTATTTTCAAAATCAAGGCATTATAGAATAGCCGCCATCTACAAGTAAGCATTGACCTGAGAAGTAGCAGCTATCTGGTCCTGCTAGAAAAGCAATAACAGGTGCAATATCATTTTCAGGATCGCCTAATCTTCTCATTGGCTGTTGTTGTAAAATAGCTTGATACTTTTCAGGAAACTTTTTAGCCCATTCTTTAGCAGCTGGTGATTCAGCACCTGGCAGACAACAGTTTACTGAAATGCCATATTGTCCCCATTCTTTAGCGGCGATTTTTGTAAGTCCTCTAATAGATTCTTTGTTGGATGCATAAGCTAATTGACCAGCATAACCAAACATACCTGTAGCACTTGCAAAATTTATAATTCTTCCTTCATGTTGTTGCTTCATATAAGGAAAACATGCTTGCATGAAATTGAGTGAACCGATAGTACCAGTAGACCAAGCAAGATACATATTTTCATAGGTAGTTTCTTCAACTGGTGCATTTGGTGGAATTGATTGAGCATTATTAATCATTACATCAACTGTTCCAAATGTTTCCACTGTTTTCTTTACAACATCATTAACTGCATCTTTATCAGCAGTATTGCATGAAATAGCGATAGCTTGACCACCTAACTCTTCAATTTCTTTGGCAGTTTGAGTAATTGGATCAATTCTTCTTCCAACGCATACAATCTTTACGCCTCTTTTAGCAAGGCATAAAGCAATCCCCTTACCAATACCTTGTCCAGCACCAGTAATAATAGCGACTTTCTCATTTAACGGTTTCATTTTAATCTCCTTTTTTAAAATTAAGTCTTAGCGTAATTATAACATGTAAGCGCTTTCTACAACTATTTAAAAAGATGATTTTTTAAATCACTCAATCAGCTAAAGTACCAAACAGATCCCAAGGAGCAAGTACTTCGCTCTCTTTATTTAAAACTTTTAGTGCTTTTTTACTTATATATTTCTTATTAATCGCAAGTACATACATATATTTATCAAACCAAGTATCCGAAAAAATATAATAGCCCTAATTCGCAGTCTTATCTCCCCAAGAATTTTCTTTTTTCCATCTATTAGGTTTGCCACTTTCATTTAGATTAACACCAGTACATCATAGCGTGGTTTGTGCATGATACATGGCCATCTAGCATTTCGGCTTTACTCATTTCAAGATTAATATCTAAAGTGTTTTGATAATCAAATTGTTTATCATCCCAAAGTCCACCTTCTCTATTGCCATCTTTGCCACAATCGCAACCAAACCATATCAGCTCACCATTTTTTAATTGTTTAAATGCACAATCTTTAAATTCATCAAGAGGCAAATTTAACATAGATATTTTATTACCACCAACAACATTTCCCAAATATTCAACACTATATGTTTGATAATACTTTTTATCACTAGTTGGTACATTTATACAATTGATATAGTCGTCAATATCAATTCCTAAATAATCCTTATAAAATAATAAGGGTGCCACATGATAATAAGCATGATGCACATCTTTACTATCTACATATTCAAAAAGTAAATTCCTTTGGAGACATACCAAAACAAGACACACATAGGTTATATACTTCTTTTAAGCTATCAATCTTATCTTTATCAACTTTTCGAATATCAATCGCAAACTTTCAAAGTCTAGTATTTAAAGTAGAATTCATTGTTCTAGTATGACTTAATTGATAAGTCTCAGACATAGCACTCTTTGGACAAATACCATACTTTTTAACAAGTGATTGAATCATGTTCCATTGGCCACCACCTCCTACTGTCGTATCTAATAAAAAACGCATTTTAGAACTATCAATTAAATTTTCTACTTCATTGATGACGCATTCCATAAGCGAATTAGCTTTTTCTAATTAGTCATAAAAAGCGATATAGTTTTGCGATAATTCGAAGTCTTTAATATCGTACTTTTTACCTAGCTTTTCTCTTAAAAAATTCATAGAACTAAAAATCCAACATCTACCAGATGCCATTTGATTTGTGGTTGGCATTGTCTTTAAATCAATAGAGAAAATATTATAATTGGAACTTTCTTCTTCAAATACTCTAGATATAGTTTTTAAAGCATTTTTAGTTAAAGCATTTTTAACTATCTTGCTTTATTTTTCTTAAATTCGTTTCCAAAAGAATCTAATAATTCATATTTCATTTATAAAGCTATTACATCATTTAAAATTCCATAAAGTTAATGCGCTTTGTTTTTATTAAAGATGAAAATATTTCTTATAACTTATCGTTTCTTATAATTTTTTTGGTTTTATATATAACTTTAATTTTTCTATATTTTGATAATAAAAATTGCTATAATGTTAGTGGGATATCCCACTATTATAAAGGAGTTATGGTATGGAAAATATATTGAAAGAATATGATGCAAAAATAGATAACAAAAAAAGATTAAGTATTAGATCTAATTCGTTCGAATACTACCATGTTAAAGAATATGATGATGGCTGTATACTGCTAGAACCTAGAGTACTAGTTGAGCCCTTTTCAATTTCTAGTAATACCTTACAAATGTTGGATTCTTCCGTGTCAAATCTAAAAGAAGGAATAGTTTCGGAAGCAATAGATTTATCGGAGTTTAAATAATGGAATTTCAAATTCGTATGGGAATTCCAGAAATGAAAGATTTTTGGGATAACCTAAGGTATAAAGTCAAAAATAACACCGCGACTAAGGAAGAAGAAAAGCAATACAAACTAATAGGTAAAGCCTTGTATTTTCTTTCTATTAATCCAAAACACCCAAGTCTGCAAACACACGAAATTGATGTTTTAACAAACCGAGTCGGTATAAAAGTTTGGCAATCATATCTCGAAAATAATACACCTTCAGCCGGAAGGATATTTTGGGTATATGGTCCAAGTAAAGAAAATATAACTATAATCGCAATAGAGCCACATCCAAATGACTCTAAAGCTAACGCTTATAAGAAAATAGTTTTATCTAGATTTTGAAAAATAAAGATGTAAATTATAATGTGCCTTTAGTTTATGTTACTAAAGGTTTTATTTTTCTTAATTAAATCAATCAGTCATAAAATAAAGAAAACTTAAAGATTCTATTTATTTCTTTAGATAAAAAAGCAGCTACACTTAAGTAACTGCTTATAGATTAATAATTTAATAACAGATTAGAAGTCTACTTCACTGTCATAGTAACAAGCTTTTAACAAGCCTTCCATTTCTTCTTGAGTAGGAATTCTTGGATTAGAGCCAGTGCAAGCATCTTCAATAGCTAACTTAGCAATTTGAGGAAGTCTTTCTAGGAATACATCTTCAGGAACAAAACCATTTTCAGTTGGATAAGAATCAGGTCCATAGTTCTTGATGCAATGAGGAATATTTAACTTATCATTCATACCTCTTACAAATTCAATAAGAAGTTTAACTTTTTCATCATCATTACTTCCACCTAAATGCATGTAGTCAGCAATAACACCATATCTTTTCTTAGCTGTTTCATCTTTTGCGTTATATGCGATAACCTTAGGAAGATACATTGCATTAGCTGCGCCATGAATAATGTGTGCGCCATAATCCGCAAAAGCAGCACCAGTCTTATGAGCCATTGAGTGGACAATACCAAGTAGTGCATTAGAGAATGCCATACCAGCTAAACATTGTGCATTATGCATTTCATCTCTTGCAGCCATATCTTCATTATAAGAAGCTACTAAATCCTTTTGAATCATTTCAATCGCATGGATTGCAAGTGGGTCAGTATAATCACAATTCGCAGTAGAAACATAAGCTTCAACCGCATGAGTTAGAGCATCCATACCTGTATGAGCTACTAACTTCTTAGGCATTGTTTCTGCAAGTTCTGGATCAACAATAGCAACATCTGGTGTGATTTCAAAGTCAGCAATTGGGAACTTAACACCCTTTTGATAATCGGTAATAATTGAGAAAGCAGTAACTTCAGTTGCAGTACCAGAAGTTGAACTTACTGCGCAAAAATGAGCTTTTGTTCTAAGTTTAGGTAAACCAAATACCTTACACATATCTTCAAAAGTAGTATCAGGATATTCATATTTAATCCACATAGCCTTAGCTGCATCAATTGGTGAACCACCACCAATCGCAACGATCCAATCTGGTTCAAACTTAGCCATAGCCTCAGCACCACGCATAACTGTTTCAACAGAAGGATCTGATTCAATACCATCAAATACTTCTACTTCCATGCCTGCTTCTTTTAAATAACCTACAGCCTTATCTAAAAAGCCAAATCTTTTCATTGAGCCACCGCCTACACAGACAATAGCCTTCTTTCCTTCAAATGTTTTTAAAGCTTCAAGTGAGCCTTTTCCATGATAAATGTCCCTAGGTAAAGTAAAACGTGTCATAATATATTTTCCTCCATATTTACCTTGTTAGTTTTCTAACAATTGAATTATATATCCTTGTGAAACAATTATCAATAACTAAAAAAAGAAAAAAACAGATTCCTCTGCTTAGTTCTTAATTTGTGATTTAAAAGCCTTAACTTCACTTATTGCATGTTTAGCATAGTAAGCTTTTTTATCCTTTTTATTGCCATTAAAGTTAAGCTTAAAGATACCGTAATTCGCATTCATCGGAACTAACTTCTCAATGTTTTCATCACTTATATAGTTAGCCATAGCACCCATCATAGTATCTGGGTTAAGTTGAGGACCTTTCATGTTATTTAGATACTCATACATGTTAATTGCAGCATATAGTCCTGATGCTGCCGATTCAATATAACCTTCAACGCCACTTATTTGGCCTGCAATAAAAATATTTGGATGTTTGATAAATTGGTAACGATTATTAATTACCTTAGGCGAATTGATATAAGTGTTTCTGTGCATTACACCATATCTTACGATTGATACATTTCTAAGAGCTGGAATAAGCTTTAAGACTCTAGCTTGCTCACCAAAAGTTAAATGTGTTTGAAAACCAACAATATTATATAAAGTATCAATCGCATTATCTTTTCTAAGTTGCACAACCGCATAAGGTCTAATACCATTATGTTCAAGTCCTACCGGCTTCATTGGCCCAAAAAGCAGCGTTTGTTTACCTCTTCTAGCCATTTCTTCAAAAGGCATGCATCCTTCAAAATATATTTCAGAATCAATGTCATGAACTTCAATCTTTTTAGCATTAATTACTTCATTATAAAAAGTAAAAAATTCTTCTTGATTAAGCGGACAATTTATATAATCACCTTGTCCATCTTCATCATACCTTGACTTATAGTAAGCTAAATTAAAATCAATTGAATCCTTTTCAACAATTGGCGATACCGCATCATAGAAATACAAATAATTCTTACCAGTTAATCTTTGGATTTCACTAGATAATTTCCCTTCACACAATGGTCCTGCAGCAATGATAGTAGGTATATCCTCATTAATTGTCACAAATTCTTCATGAATAACTTCGATATTAGGGTGATTATTTATCTTATCGGTAATATATTTGGAAAAACCAATACGATCTACCGCTAATGATTTGCCTGCTTCAACTTTATTTTTTTCAGCAGCTTCCATAATTAAAGAATCCAAGATTCTCATTTCTTCTTTAAGTAGGCCAACCGCATTATTTAAATCATCACTTCTTAAAGAGTTTGAACAAATAAGTTCACTATATAAATCAGTCTTAAAAGCATCATGTCTTTTAATTGGCTTTTGTTCATACAGTTTTACTTTAATACCTAGATTAGCTAATTGATAAGCTGCTTCTGAGCCAGCCAATCCTGCTCCAACAACAATTACTTCTTTCATTTCTTCTTTTTTCTTGTTCTTTTAGGCTTTGATTCGCCATCGATATTTTCAATATATTTACACTTTGGATAAGCAGAACAGCCAATAAAGTATGTTCCATATCTTGACTTACGTTTTAATAATGGACTACCACATTCTGGACATTCTTTACCTATTTCTTCTGGTTTTTCTTTTTCAATCTTTTCGATATGTTTACACTCCGGATAATTTGAACAAGAAATAAACTTGCCAAATCGACCAGTTCTATAAATTAAAGGTGCACCACATTCTGGACAATCTTTTCCAACATTTTCAGTTTCTACATATTTGCAAGTTGGATAATTGCTACAAGCAACAAACTTACCATATCTTCCTTCTTTATAAACTAAGTCACTTCCACATAATGGACACTTCTCACCAGTTTTTTCATCTTCTTTCTTTTCCATGTTAGCATAAGCATTATCAACTAAAGGCTTAAACTCATCATAGAACTTTCTTAGATATTCAATATTGTTTTCTTTATTTTCTGCAATCTTATCAAGTCCATCTTCCATATTAGCTGTATATTTAACATTGATTACTGGAGAAAAGAATTCCTTTAATTTTTCATCAGTTAAAGTTCCTTGATCGGTTGGAAAGAAATATTTAGTCTTTGACTTTTCAGATTCTTTTTTAAGTTCAACATAGTTACGCTTAACAATCGTATCAATAATCGTGGCATAAGTACTAGGTCTGCCTACTCCTTCTTCCTCTAGTGCTTTGATTAATTTAGCTTCGGTATATCTAGAAGGACCTTCAGTAAAGTGCTGTTCCTTTTTAATTTGTTTAAGATCTAATATATCACCCTTGCTTAATGGTTTTAATATTACATCTTTACTAGAATCATAATCTTTATAAATCCTTAAGAAACCATCAAACACTTGTTCTTGTCCTGAAATAGTAAATAGGTATTTACCACATTCAATATTATAGGTAACAGACTTAAAGCTAGCTTCTTTCATTAAAGATGCTAAAGCCCTAATATAAATAAACTTATATAGTTTATATTGATCGTTACTCAAGAAAGGTTTAACCGATTCAGGATCATGGTCTAAAGATGTAGGTCTAATAGCTTCATGAGCATCTTGTGATGATTCATCATTTTTTACTCTATAAAAGCCTTTGTAATCTATACCATATTCATTTTCAATAAAACTATATGCGCTAGAAACAAATTCATTAGACAAACGAGTTGAGTCTGTACGCATATAGGTAATTAAACCAACTGTTTCATTTTTAAGATCTATACCTTCATATAGATTTTGAGCTAACATCATTGTCTTTTTAGCGCTAAAACCTAATTTAGATGATGCTTCTTGTTGAAGAGTTGAAGTAATAAAAGGTAGATATGGTGCTCTATTCTTTTTCTTTTCAACAATGCTTTCAACAATAAAAGGATCTTTTAAAGAATCAATAATCTTATTAGCTTCTTCTTCATTATTGATTTGAGCTTTTTTACCATCAATCTTGGAAAGAGTTGTATCAAACTCAAACTTGCCCTTATCTAAAATAGCATTTATAGTCCAATATTCTTCTGGCACAAAAGCAGCTATTTCTTTTTCTCTATCGCAAATCATTCTAAGAGCGATTGATTGAACTCTACCTGCTGACTTAGACTTGATTTTCTTTTGAAGTAATTTAGAAAGCTTAAAGCCAATGATTCTATCAAGTATTCTTCTAGCTTCTTGTGATTTAACAAGGTCCATGTCAATCTTACGAGGATTTTCCATAGAATGAAGAATGGTATTTTTAGTAATTTCATTAAACACTACACGATTATCATCGTTAATATCAAGTCCTAACTCATTAGCTAAATGCCAAGAAATAGCCTCTCCTTCTCTATCAGGGTCGGTCGCAAGATATACTTTATCAGCTTTAGATACTAAACTTTTTAATTCTTTGACCGTATCTTTTTTATCTTTAGAAACTACATAGTTAGGCTTAAAATCATTTTCAACATCAACACCTAATCCTTCTTTACCAGTGGTAGCTAAATCTCTAATATGTCCTTTACTAGATACAACTTTATAATCTTTTCCTAAATATTTTTCAATCGTCTTTGATTTAGACGGAGACTCTACAATAACTAAATTTTTCATCTTTCACACTTTCTAAAAACATAATTTACACACACATTTATCATTTGTCAAATAAAGTCTTCATATTTTAAGATACTTGCCCCCTCTTGAATTAGTTGATTATTAAACTTTCCTTCCTCATCAAATACCGAAAACGGCAAGACTTTCACTTCTTTCCCCAATTCCAAGGCAGCATTAATAGTAGTTAAAGTACCAGACTTATTTTTAGCTTCCATGACTATAATTTCATTACTTAAAGCAGCAATTAAACGATTTCTAAAAGGAAAGTGATAGCCTCTTGGTATAGTCATATCGGGATATTCAGATAATAATAACCCATTTTTAATAATTGACTTATAGAGTTCTTTGTTTTCTTTGGGATAGATATAGTCTATACCACATCCTAATATACCAATAGTCTTTAAGGAATTAGCTTGTGCGCAAGCATCAATCCCTTTAGCTACACCTGAGACAATAACTTGTTTATCTTTGATATTTTTAACATACCTTTTAGTAGCCTCTAAAGCATAATTTGTAGGAAGTCTAGATCCCACGATACCAATTCTACTTTTTTTAAGTAGACTTAAATCACCCTTATAGAACAAAACATAAGGTGCTTCCTTTAGGGCAAATAATTCAATTGGATATTCATCATCAAAAATAGTTAAACAATTATTAGTAACTATTTCATTAGCGTCTTCATGATTTGCGATAGCTTTTGTGATTAAATTGTAGTTACCTTCATATTTAATGGCTAGACTAATTAATTTATTTCTGCATACTATGTTTCTCATACTACTTTATAGACAAGAAACATAAAAATTCCTACATCTTTCTAATTTTTTTATTAAAACAAGGTTTATATGACAATCTATAAATGTCAAAAATGCCATACTCTTCCATCAATTCAAGATGCCTTTTGGTTGGATATCCCTTATGTTTTCTATATTCATATTCTGGATATTTTTCATCAAGTTCATACATAATATGGTCTCTTGTAACCTTAGCAATAATAGATGCTGCCGCAATAGAAATAGACTTGCTATCACCTTTTATAATAGGAATAACTTTATTATTATCTTCAATTGGCATAGCATCAGTTAAAACTAGTTCCACTTGCTTTTCTTGCGCTAGCTCAAACATTGCCTTTTTAGTTGCCGCATAGATATTAAGTTCATCAATTTCTTTTGGAGATACTATCTTCACATCATAAAATAAAGCATCTTTAATTATTTGCTTATATAATAATTCTCTTTTCTTTTCTGTTAGCTTCTTAGAATCATTAATTAACTCATTTTGATAATTAACAGGTAAAACACAACACCCTACAACAAGCGGTCCACAAAGTGGTCCTCTACCTGCTTCATCAATTCCCATAACTAATTTATTATTAGGCCAACATTTATTTTCATATTCATTTAATAGACTCATATTTTTCAAAAGTAATCCTATCAATTTTATTTTCTCTTATATCTTTAAGCACCATCTTATAAGTTTTAGTTCTATCCACTTGGCCTTCACTTATTAGCCACATCTTACTTTTACCGATAGCATCAATTAAATCAGTTTCTTCCTCGCTTATTTCGTATCTATTTTTTAAAACGCCTGGATAATTATTTTTTATATAATTAAGTCCAAAATAAGTAAGATCTTCACTGTCTAATATTTCATCATTCATACTACCTAATAGTGCTAATATTTTAGCTTGGTTTTGATCATCGATTTTAGGCCATAAAACACCAGGAGTATCTAAAAGTTCTACATCTTCATTGATTCTAATCCATTGAAGATTTTTGGTAACACCAGGTCTATTTTCCGCCTTAGCAATTTTCTTTTTAACAATATTATTAATAAAAGTAGATTTTCCAACATTTGGTATACCTACAACCATAGCTCTAAGTGTCTTTTTACGAATGCCACGTGCCTTAGCCTTATCAAGTTTAGCCTTTAAAATAAGCTTTACTTCATCTACTACTTTATTAGTAATTCTTTCATTAACCGAATCACATAATAAGGCTTTATCAAAATAGTTAAGCCATAATTCGTTTTCTTTTTTATCAGCTCTATCAGATTTGTTTAAAATAATTAGTTTTTCCTTATTGGCCGCAAGCTCATTTAATAAGGGATTGCCACTTGCCAAAGGCATACGAGCATCACGTATTTCAATCACAATATCAACAAGTTTTAATTGTTCTTCCATTTGCCTTCTAGCCTTAGCCATGTGTCCTGGATACCAATTTATTTTAATTTGATTATTATCACTCATACTATTCCCTTCTTTTTAAAAAGTAACCTAATGGTTACTTATAATAGTTTTAATTTCTTCTAAATTATTCGCAAAATAAATGCCTTCTTGTTTTTCTTTACTAGATAGGCCAGTTTCTATCATCTTATTTAATAGCTTTTTAAAATCATCATAATAACCATTTAAATTATAAATAATACAAGGCTTATTCAAATGTTTTAAAGATACCTTAGACATTACTTCGCTTATTTCTTCAAGAGTTCCAGTACCACCTGGAAAGGCAATAAAGACATCCCCTAATTCAATCATTTTGTTTTTTCTTTCAGACATATCTTTAGTGACAATTAACTCATTTACATCAGAATATAAAAAACCTTGGTCAATAAAAAATTGTGGTTCTACACCAATTACCTTACCATTAGCTTTAAGACATGATGATGCAACTTCACCCATTAAACCAGACTTAGAGCCACCATATACCAAAGTGTTACCACTTAAGCCAATATAGTTTCCTAATTCTTGCACAGCTAGAGTAAAAGAATCATCTTTTCCATAGTTTGCACCCAAATATACAACAATGTTCATTACTTAACTCCAAATCTTTCAAATGGATAGTAGGCAAAGAAATTAGTTGATTTAATTTCTGATTTTTGAAATGCTCCATAATAACGTGAATCTCTTGATACTTCACGATTATCACCTAAACAAAAATACTCATCTTCA
This sequence comes from Candidatus Methanomethylophilaceae archaeon, assembly GCA_963593105.1. Lineage (GTDB taxonomy): Bacteria > Bacillota_I > Bacilli_A > Erysipelotrichales > Erysipelotrichaceae > Colivicinus. Next base: position 24,012 of record CAVBAX010000007.1, read on the forward strand.
CCAAGTTGCACTTCAAAATCTTCGGTATAAACATCATCGTTTAAAAATGTTTCTTCAACATATTCATCATTTATATATAACTTATTATCTTTATAAGTTACTTTATCATTTGGCATACCAATGATTCTTTTTACAAGTAATTTGCCAGATTTTTGAGAGTCAATAACACATATATCAAAACGATTAATCGAAATATTTTTTGTGATCACAAAGCTAAAGCCCCTATCGCCATCTTGCAATGTAGGATACATACTAGAACCATTTACTTCAGTTGAGATAAAGACAAACTTAAAACATATAAACACAATCACAACGGCAGTAATGATTGTTTGTAGTAAACTTTTAATAAAATCTTTGAATTTTTCCATATGTGACTATTATAT
>CAVBAX010000008.1:0-23865 GCA_963593105.1 Candidatus Methanomethylophilaceae archaeon
GTGTTATAAAACTCTCTATCGGCTTTATAAACACCATCATTTAAAAAATCAGTTAAGACATTATTTTTATTAGATGCACAAATTAGTTTTCCAACAGGAAGTCCTAATTGTTTAGCGATATAGCCTGCTAAAATATCTCCAAAGTTACCTGTTGGTACATAATAGTCTACCTTATCATCTTTATTGATTTCATTATTATTTAATAAATCAAAATAAGCTTTAAAATAATAAACAACTTGAGGAATTAATCTTGCAATATTGATTGAATTAGCGCTAGTTAAATGTATATCTTCTAAACTATTATTTTCCAATATATCTTTAACCATTCTTTGACAATCATCAAAGTTTCCTTTAACCGCTATAACTTCAGTGTTGTTTCCACCAGTTGTGCTCATTTGTCTTTCTTGAACAATTGAAACCATCTTATAAGGATATAAAACACAAATTTTTGTATTATCAACATCTTTAAAGCCCTCAAGTGCTGCTTTTCCTGTATCACCACTTGTTGCGCTTAATATGACAATTGGCTTATTATCACTATTTGATTTAATTAATATATGTGGTAGAAATTGTAAAGCTATATCTTTAAAGGCACATGTAGGTCCATGATACAATTCCAAGAAATAATCGCCATTTATTTTTTTTATTGGTGTTATTTCTTTGGTATCAAAGTTATCACCATAGGCTTTATTCACACAATCTTTAATATCTAATTCGCAAAAAAAGATTGTGATTATTTGATTTGCTAATTCTTTATAGCTTAGATTTCTTAATTTATAAATATCATCAATCTTCTTTATATTGTAGGGGACATATAAACCACCATTACTTGCTAAACCATTGATAATGGCTGTTTTAGAGTCTACTATTTCGTTTGCGTTTCTTGAATTTATATACTTCATATTTTTCACCTTGTTTATTAAACATAAAAATGATACTATGTTTTTTGTAAGTAAACAAGTGTACGCGAAGGAAATACATATGAATATTGGATTATTAGGATATGGAACAGTTGGTAAAGAAGTATATACTCTTTGTAAAGAAAACAATATTGATGTTAAATATATATTGGTAAGAGATTTAAATAAGAAACTTAATGTTGATTCAATTTTGACAGAAGATATTAATGAAATAGTAAATGATAAAAGTATAGATTGTATAGTTGAATGCCTTGGAGGTAACAATCCTGCCTTTGATTATGTTGCTTTGGCTTTAAAAAACAAAAAGAAAGTAGTAAGTGCTAATAAAAAAATGTTGGTTACTTATTTAAAACAGATAAATGATTTATCTTTAGAAAACAAAGTACCACTTTTATATTCAAGCGCTTGTGGTGGAGGCATACCAATACTTGCTGAAATAAAAAGAATTAATGAATCTGATTCAATAAAAAAAATCATGGGTATTATGAATGGTACTAGTAACTATATTTTAGATAAGATGTATCATGAAAGTCTTGATTTTAATGAGATTTTAAAAAGTGCTCAAGATTTGGGCTATGCTGAAAAAGATCCAAGTGATGATATAGGTGGCATAGATACCGCGAACAAAGTGATATTAGCCTCGCTTTTAGGTTTTGAAAAGGCTTTTAAATTAAATGATTTATTTATCTTAGGTATAAACAATATAAATAAAAAAGATATTAACTATTTTAAAGAAAATGGCTATAAGTGTGTCTTGCTTGGTAGTGGTATAAGATATGAAGATAAATATCAACTAAAGGTGATGCCAACTATCTTTAAAGATAATATATTCGCTAATATTGCCTTAAATAATAATTGTTTTATGATCAATAGTAACAATCTTAATGATTTATATTTAATAGGACAGGGTGCAGGAGGTTTACCTACTGCAAGTAATATCATAAAAGATTTATTGAGTTTAGATAGCTACGCTAAACAAATTGAAAGTTTTGAAAAATGTAGTTATGATATTTTACCTAAGTCTTATTATATTAGGGGTGCTATCAATGAGGATTATTTAGTTAATAAAATAAGTGAAGATACTTATATAACTAAAAAAATAAGCATTAATGAATTAAAGAATATTATTTCAGATAGTGATTTTGTATGTGAGGTATATGATGATTAAAGTATGTAAGTTTGGCGGTTCATCACTTGCTAGTTCTAAACAATTTGAAAAAATAAAAAATATCGTAAATGCCCAAGAAGAAAGAAAAGTAATAGTAGCTTCTGCTTGTGGCAAGGCTTTTAAAGAAGACCATAAAGTTACTGACTTGTTATATTTATGCCTAGCACACAAAAAATATGGCATGTCATATGATGATATTCTTGAGAAAATTGTGTCTAAACATCAAAGAATTATTGATGATTTGAATTTAGACTTTGATTTAGATACAGAAGTAGAGAGAATTAAATATTTATTAGAAAACAATAAAAATGAAGATGAAATAGTTTCATATGGCGAATATTTATCAAGTAGACTATTAGCTTTATATTTAAATGCTGAATTTGTTGACGCTAAAGATATAATTTGTTTTAACTATGATGGAAGCATCAATATTGATAAGACATACAAGAAGTTTGTGCCTTATTTAAATACTAGTAAAAAAATAGTAGTTCCAGGCTTTTATGGAGCTTTACCAAATGGCGTTATTAAATTAATGAGTAGAGGTGGTAGTGATATTACAGGTGCATTGCTTGCTAATGTATGTGATGCTTCAATGTATGAAAATTGGACCGATGTATCAGGCATCTATGTATGTGATCCTCGCATTATCGAAAATCCTAAAAAGATTAAGGTGATTACTTATGGTGAACTTAGAGAAATGTCTTATATGGGCGCAAGTGTTTTACATGATGAATCAATATTCCCGGTTAAGATTAAAAATATTCCTATCAATATTTTAAATACTAATAAACCAAAAGATGAAGGGACTATTATTGTTGCCAATGTTGGTTCTAATATAAAAGAATTACCAATTACTGGTATTACTGGTAAAAAAGATTTCATGGTAGTTAATATCGTTAAATCGAATTCAAGCAGTGAAATTGGTTTTTTAAAAAAAGCTTTGGAAGTGTTTGAACACTATAAAATACCAGTTGTTCTTGTGACAACGGGTATTGATTCATTTTCTATTATTGTTGATAAAAATGATATTAAGAATAATGCCTATGAACTTTCAAATGAGATTAAAAATAGTCTTAAATGTGAAGAAGTTTCTATCTATGATAACTTATCGCTAGTATGTGTTGTAGGCAGGGGTTTAAAAGATCGAAAAGGTATTTCTGGTGAAATCTTCTCTTTACTTGGTGAAAATGGTATTAATATTAGAACGATTTCTCAAGGTGCAGATGAGACTTCAATACTAGTTGGTGTAGATGATGAAAACTATACAAAGACGATTTCGGTAATATATGAAAGGTTTATAAAATAATGAAAATAGGAATTTTAGGAGCCACTGGAGCAGTAGGCAGACAAATGATTGAATGTCTTATTGAACAAGATATTCAAGTGGATGAATTGGTATTATTAGCTAGTTTAAAATCAAAGGGACAAATTATCAAATTTAAAAATAAAGATTTAGTTGTCCAAGAAGTGAGTCATGATTCTTTTAAGGGCTTAGATATAGTGCTTGGTGCTAGTTCTAATGAGGTGGCAAAAACATATAGACAAGATATTGTAGATGCTGGTGCGGTATTTATTGATAATTCTAGTGCCTTTAGAATGGAAGATGATGTGCCTTTGATAGTTCCTGAAATAAATGGTGAGGATTGTAAAAAACATAAGGGTGTTATTTCTAATCCAAATTGTTCAACAATCATTACTTTAATGGCAATTAACGCTATTAATAAGCTTTCGCCTGTTAAATGTATGATCGCTTCTACTTATCAAGCGGTATCTGGTGCTGGCAAGGGTGGTATTGATGAACTTGATGAGGAAATCAAAGATATTAACTATAAGCCTTTAGTTTTTCCATATACTATTGCCTATAATTGCATTCCTTTTATTGGTTCAATTAGGGAAGATGACTATACAAGCGAAGAAATGAAAATGGAAAATGAAGGCCGAAAGATTTTGCATAATAAAGATTTAAAAGTGACTTGTACATGTGTAAGGGTACCTGTTAAAAGAAGTCATTGTATTTCCGTTTCTTTAAAATGTGAAAAAGATTTAACACTTCAAGAAGTAAAAGAAGCACTATCTAAACAAGAAGGTGTTGTCTTATATGATGATGCAAGTGATAAAAAATATCCAATGCCTTTAATCACTAGTAATCAAGATAAGGTCTATGTGGGCAGAATTAGAAAAGATAGGGTACTTGAAGGTGGTATTAGTTTATTTTGTTCAGGTGATCAAATAAGAAAGGGTGCTGCAAGTAATGCGGTAGAAATTATTAAATATCTATAATGAAAGTTAAACTTTTAAATTTAGATAATAATCAAAAGCTAATAAAACTACTTCAAGATAATAAAATAGACTTTGAATTTATAAATGGACCTAAACCCTTAGGTTTGATTATCTTTTGTGGTTTCTTTAACTACCAACTAGATAATTGCTTAGCTATTTTAAAAAAGGAAAAGATTGATATTCCCCTAAAGTGTATAGAGACTAGTGATAATAAGAATTGGCCTATTGAAAAACTTTATTTTGAATTAGTGAAAGAGTATATGCAGTATAATCAAATGCGTGTGAAATAAAACACGCTTTTTTAAAGAGGTTTTCAATGATACAAGATATTTATCCCCATATATTTAATAATCACTATAATCCAAGTATTAAGCCTGGTGATAATGATGTTTTAATGTGTGTAGTTGATGGAAAAATATTACTTAAAGAAAATGATTTTAAAAATTATCATATTAGTTTTCCATTTATAAAAGACATAAAAGTTGATAATGTTGTTTATCTATTTTCGATAGATAAAACTAAATTTTTCTTATATGACGAGTTATTGTCTGATATTCCTAGCGGTTACATTTATATAGAAGAAAGAAACTTAAGAATCGAAGGAATAGGCCCTAGTGATAATTTGTTTGCTGCCATTACCGCAAAACATCTAAGTGATTGGTACAAGGATAATAAATTTTGTGGTAGATGTGGTCACAAACTAATCCATTCAAGCAGTGAAAGAGCGATGGTATGTCCTGATTGTAAAAATACTATTTATCCTAGAATCATGCCGGCTGTAATTGTTGGCGTGATTAATAAAGACAAATTATTACTGACAAAATATAAAACGGGATTTAAATATAATGCCTTGATTGCAGGTTTTACAGAAATTGGAGAAACGGTAGAAGAAACAGTTATTAGAGAAGTAAAAGAAGAAACTGGTATAAATGTTAAAAATATTCGTTACTATAAATCGCAACCATGGGGTTGTGCTAATGATATACTTCTGGGTTTTTATTGTGATATTGATGGTGATGAAACAATCACAATGGATGATAATGAACTAAAATATGCTGAGTGGGTTAAAAGAGAAGATATCATCTTGCAACCTGGTGAATTCAGTTTAACTAATGAAATGATGAAAATGTTTAAAGAAGGGAAAATTCATGAAAACTAAAAGACTTGTATTAATTTCTTTATTTACTGCTTTGCTATGTGTGATTGCACCACTATCGATTTCGATTGGCCAAGTTCCAATTTCACTTGCTACATTGATGGTAATGTTAACATCTTTTGTCTTAGGAAAAAGGGATAGTGTGATAGTAATACTTATTTATATCTTACTTGCAGCTATTGGTATACCTGTACTTGCTGGCTATAAGTCTGGTATATCTTCGCTTTTAGGTATGACAGGTGGCTATATATTTGGCTATATTCCTTTAGCTTATTTATCAAGTTTTTTTGGAGTTGATACTTACTTAAAAAAAGTAATAGGTATGTTAATTGGCACTTTTGTACTTTATTTTGTTGGTACTGTTTGGTTTATTATCTTTACCAAGATGGCATTATGGCCTGCATTACTTGCGTGTGTGTTTCCTTTTTTACTAGGAGATGCTATCAAGATTTTGATTGTCACTTTATTTGAAGAACGTATTAGAAAGTTGGTTAATAAATAATGGATTATAAAAAAGAAGCACTTAAATTGCATAAAGAGTTAAAAGGTAAACTAGAAATTAAATCTAGAGTGAAGCTTAAGACAAGAGATGATTTAGCTTTAGCTTATACGCCTGGGGTTGCTGAGCCTTGTTTAAAGATAAAAGATGATGTTTTTTTAAGCTATACCTATACTAGAAGATGGAATACGGTAGCAGTTATAACTGATGGCAGTGCGGTGCTTGGACTTGGCGATATAGGTCCTGAAGCTGGCATGCCAGTAATGGAAGGAAAATGTATCCTATTTAAAGAATTTGGTGATGTTGATGCTATTCCTTTATGCATTAGAAGTAAAGATACAGATGAGATTGTAAAAACAGTATCATTACTTGCTGGTAGTTTTGGTGGCATAAATCTAGAAGATATTAGTTCGCCGCGATGTTTTGAAATTGAAGAAAAACTAAAAGAAAGTTTAGATATACCGGTCTTTCATGATGATCAACATGGTACTGCAATTGTGGTTACAGCAGCTATTATTAACGCTTGTAAATTAACTAATAGAAAACTAGAAGATATTAAGGTAGTTCAAAATGGTCCAGGAGCCGCAGGTACTGCTATTATTAAAATGTTGCTTTCTTTAGGTATTAAAAATATTATTGCGGTAGATGAAAATGGTATTCTATATCAAGGAAGAAATGACAATGATCATAAAAAATATCTTTCGACTATTACAAATCCTGATGATATAAAAGGTGGCTTAGCTGAAGCTTTAAATGAAGCTGATGTCTTTATTGGAACTAGTGTTCCTGGTTGTTTAAGTATAGATATGATTAAGTCTATGCATAAAGATCCAATTATTATTGCATGTGCTAATCCTGTTCCCGAAATATATCCTGAAAAGGCTAAAAAAGCTGGTGCGGCTATTGTATGTACAGGAAGAAGCGATTTTAATAATCAAGTAAATAATGTCTTAGTGTTCCCTGGTTTATTTAGAGGAGCCCTAGATGCTAGAGCTAGCAAGATTACTGATAATATGAAGATTGCGGCAGCTTATGGCATTGCATCAATATTAAATGAAGAAGAATTAAACAATGATAATATCCTTCCTTCAATATTTGATGAAAGAGTGAAAGAAGTTGTATCTAAAGCCGTTTATAATCAAGCTATAAAGGATGGTGTCAGCAGATTATAAAACGTTTTATTATTGACATGTGCTAATGAATTGCAATTGTGAAATAATTGTTAATCAAGCATTAAAAAATGGCATATAATATATTTTGAAAGCGTTACCATTGAGTGGCGCAGGAGGATTATTAATTATGAAAGAAATCGATTTAGGACAATATGGCATTACTGATGTTAAAGAAGTAGTCTATAACCCCTCTTATGAATTTTTATATGAGGAAGAAACTAAGCCTGAACTAGAAGGCTATGAAAAGGGTAAAGAAACAGAGCTTGGTGCTGTTAATGTAATGACTGGCATCTATACTGGTAGATCTCCTAAGGATAAGTATATCGTTGTTGATGAAAATTCTAAGGATACAGTATGGTGGACTAGTAAAGAGTATCCAAATGACAATCATCCAATGAGTGAAGAAACTTGGAAAGTTGTTAAGGATATTGCTAAAAAAGAATTAAGCAATAAGAGATTATTTGTTGTAGATGCTTTCTGTGGCGCTAACAAAGACACAAGAATGGCTGTTAGATTTATTGTTGAAGTAGCTTGGCAAGCACATTTTGTAAAGAATATGTTTATCAAGCCAACTGAAGAAGAGCTTGAAAACTTTGTGCCTGACTTTGTTGTTTATAATGCAAGTAAGGCAGTGGTTGAAAACTATGAAGAACTTGGTTTAAATTCTAAGACTTGTGTTGCATTTAATATTACATCTAAAGAACAAGTTATCATCAATACTTGGTATGGCGGCGAAATGAAGAAGGGTATGTTCTCAATGATGAACTACTACCTTCCTTTAAAGGGTATGGCTAGTATGCATTGTAGCGCTAATACCGATTTAAATGGTGAAAATACTGCAATCTTCTTTGGCTTATCAGGTACTGGCAAGACAACTTTATCAACAGATCCTAAGCGTTTATTAATTGGTGATGATGAACATGGATGGGATGATAATGGCGTATTTAATCTAGAAGGTGGCTGCTACGCTAAGGTTATTAATCTAGATAAAGAATCTGAACCAGATATTTATAATGCGATTAAACGTGATGCATTACTTGAAAATGTAACAGTATCAGATGAAGGTAAGATTGATTTTGCCGATAAGAGTGTAACAGAAAATACACGTGTTTCTTATCCAATCAATCATATTAATAATATTGTTAGACCTATTTCTAGTGCACCTAGCGCAAAAAGTGTAATCTTCTTAAGCGCTGATGCTTTTGGAGTATTACCTCCTGTATCAATCTTGACTCCTGAACAAACTAAGTATTATTTCTTAAGTGGATTTACTGCTAAGCTTGCTGGTACTGAAAGAGGCATTACTGAACCAACTCCTACATTTAGTGCATGTTTTGGCCAAGCTTTCCTTGAACTACATCCTACAAAATATGCAACAGAACTTGTTAAGAAGATGGAAAAGTCAAATGCTAAGGCATATTTAGTTAATACTGGTTGGAATGGTAGCGGTAAGCGTATTTCTATCAAGGATACTCGTGGTATTATTGATGCTATTTTAAATCATGATATCGATAGCGCTCCTACAAAGAAGATTCCTTATTTTGACTTTGAAGTGCCTACTGTATTAAATGGTGTTGATACAAATATCCTAGATCCAAGAGATACATATGCTGATCCTAATCTATGGGATGAGAAGGCAAAAGATTTGGCATCTAGATTTATCAATAACTTTAAGAAATATGAAACTAATGAAGAGGGAAAAGCATTAAAAGAAGCTGGACCTAAACTATAAGAGGTATATATGGTAAGAATTGTTGAAACATCAGTGCGTGATGGCCATCAATCTTTATTCGCAACAAGAATGACAACTAAAGAAGTTGTAGACTTATGCAAAATATATGATGATGCTGGCTACTACGCGATTGAGGTTTGGGGTGGTGCAACTTTTGACTCTTGCATGCGATTTTTAAACGAAGATCCATGGGATAGATTAAGGGAAGTAAGAAAAGTTTGTAAAAACACCAAACTACAAATGCTATTTAGAGGACAAAATATTCTAGGATATCGTCACTATTCTGATGATGTTGTTGATATGTTTTGTAAGAAATCTATTGAAAATGGTATCGATATCATTAGAGTATTTGATGCTCTTAATGATTTAAGAAATTTAAAGACAGCTGTTGAATCTACAAAAAAATACGGTGGTGAGTGTCAAATAGCTCTATCTTATACAACAAGTCCTGTACATACTGTAAGTTATTATGTTGGGCTTGCTAAAGATGTTGAAAAGCTAGGTGCTGATTCAATTTGTATTAAGGATATGGCTGGTGTTCTTACACCAAGTGACGCTACTGAATTATTTACAGCTTTAAAGAAAGAAGTTAAGATTCCTCTGGAACTTCATTCACATTGTACAGCTGGTATTTGTGAGATGACTTATATGGCTGCTATTAGGGCAGGTGTTGATATTGTTGATACGTCTTTATCACCTTTATCAAACGGCACTGCTCAGCCTTCTACTCAAGCTTTAAGCTATGCTTTAAAGGCAAGTGAATATGATCCTAAGCTAAATATGGATGTGCTTCATAAGGCTGAACCAATTATGACTGATATAGTTAACAAATATGTCAAGAATGGTTTATTAAATCCCAAGTCTTTTCAGGTTAATCCTAATATCTTAACTTATCAAGTACCTGGTGGTATGTTGTCTAATATGATTAAACAATTAAGTGATCAAGGGGCAATGGATAAATATGAAGAAGTATTAAGAGAAATTCCTAATGTAAGAAAAGACTTAGGTTATCCACCTCTTGTTACACCGATGTCGCAAATGGTTGGTACTCAATCTGTATTGAATGTTTTAAATGGCGAAAGATACAAGATGTGTGTAAAAGAGGTAAAGGATTATTTACTTGGTAAATATGGTAAAGCTCCTTCTGTTGTAAATGAAGAAATAAAGAAAAAAATTATTGGTGATCAAGAACCAATAACTTGTCGTCCTGCTGATTTATTGAAGCCTGAATTTGAGCAAATGAAGGAAAAATATAAAGATATCGCAAGATGTGATGAAGATGTATTGTCTTTAGCTTTATTTGAATCTGTTGCGACTGATTTCTTGAAGAAGAAATATAAGTTGGTGCCGGAAATAGAAGAGACTGAAGAATTTGAATTGTTTATTTAAGGTGATTAAAAATGTTAGATGGATTTTCAAAATATGATTACTTAACAGGTGCTATAGTTGCGATAGTGGCAATCATCATGGTCTTTCTTATTTTGGTTCTTATTATTTTCTTGACTGAACTTGTTGCGAAAGCTTTAAAGGGCGAAGAAAAAGAAGAAATTAAAGAAGAAAAGATTGTAACTCCTATTATAAGTAATCTTTCAAACAAACTTGATTTAAACGATGAAAACGCAACTGTCGCAGCTCTTGTTGCCAGTATCGATTATCGTTTAACGCATAAGAGTAATGTTAGAGTAGTAAGTATTAAAGAGGTGAAATAAATGAAAACATATAAAGTAAAAGTAAACGGTAAGGTTTATGAAGTTGAACTTGAAGAAGTAAAAGAAGGCGAAGGCCATGTAGAAGCTTCTAAAACTGAAACAAGTGTACCAGTAAGTGCGGGTGCTAATGTAATTAAGGCTCCTATTGCTGGTAAAGTATTGGATGTAAAAGTAAGCGTTGGCGATATTGTTAAAAAAGGCCAAACTGTCGCAATAATTGAAGCTATGAAACTAGAAAATGAAATTCAATCTGGTTTTGATGGTAAGGTTGTAGAGGTAAGAGTTAACAAAGGCAGCCAAGTCGCAAATGGTGATGTGTTAATCGTCTTAGGTTAGTTTATGAATATTGGTGAATTCTTAAAAGAATTTCTAGCTTCAACTGGCATTGCAAATTTCTTTACTGGCAATGGTTGGATGAATCTGGTTATGATTCTTATTGGTTGCGCTTTTCTTTATTTAGCTTTAAAGAAGGGGTTTGAACCATATCTATTAATTCCTATTTCATTCGGTATCATTTTAGTTAATTTATTACCTGAAATTTATATTACCTATAATGATGCTGGGGAAATCGTTTCTAGAGGCTTGCTTGGTTATTTGCATTTAGGTGTTGAATGTGAACTATATCCTTGTTTAATTTTCTTGGGCATTGGTGCTACAACTGACTTTGGACCATTAATCGCCAATAAGAAGACAATGTTACTTGGCGCTGCTGCTCAAATTGGAATTTTTGTTGCCTTCTTTGGCGCTTTGTTCTTGGGATTTAATTTCTATGAAGCTGCCTCTATTGGCATTATAGGTGGGGCTGATGGACCTACAGCTATTTTAACAAGTAATAGACTGCTTACGATTTCGGGATCTACTCAATATTTAGCTCCTATTGCTTTAGCTGCTTATTCTTATATGGCTCTAGTTCCAATCATTTTCCCTCCAATTATTAGAGGTTTAACAACTAAGGAAGAAAGATTAATTAAAATGGAACAATTAAGAACAGTTTCTAAAAAAGAAAAGATATTGTTTCCAATTGTAATCACTTTAATTGTTTCTTTGATTGTTCCTAGTGCTACACCACTTATTGGCTGTTTAATGCTTGGCAATTTAATTAAAGAATGTGGTGTTGTGCCAAATCTTACTGATACAATTTCAAATGCTTTATTATATATTTGTACAATTCTATTAGGTTTATCTGTTGGCGCTACAGCTCAGGGAACAAGCTTTTTAACTTTGCAAACTCTATCAATATTTGCATTAGGTATCTTTGCCTTTGTGATTGCAGCTTCTTTTGGTATCTTAGGTGGCAAGATTATGTGCAAGTTTAGTCATGGCAAGATTAATCCAATGATTGGTGCGGCTGGCGTTAGTGCTGTTCCAATGGCTGCTAGAGTTGTTCAAAAAGAAGGACAAAGGGAAGACCCTAGTAATTTCTTATTAATGCATGCTATGGGGCCAAATGTCGCAGGCGTTATTGGTTCAGCTATCGCAGCTGGTATCTTACTTACTATTTTTGGTTAATTATGAATACTATCCACTTTGAAACTATTGATTCTACAAATACTTATTTGAAACAAAATTATAAAAATTTAGATAATTTCACTTTTGCGAGTGCAGATTTTCAAAGTGCTGGTAGAGGAAGAAATAATCGTAATTGGAAAAGCGAAAAGGGTGAAAACTTGCTCTTTTCGCTTTTAATTAAAGATGAATCACTGATTAAAGAATTTAGAAGTTTGTCGATTATCAGTGCTTTATCTGTAATTGAAGCGATTAACATAAAAGATTTAAGCATTAAATGGCCAAATGATGTTTATTATAAAGATGATAAATTAGTTGGTATTCTTTTGGAAGCCGTTAGTGTAAATAAAATAGAATGTTTGATAATTGGAATCGGTGTTAATGTTAATCAAAAAGAGTTTTTTGGCGATTATAAAAGGCAGCCTACTTCATTATGTAAAATACTGAATACAGATATAAATATTGCTAAATTAAAAGCTAAAGTTTATAAACAAATAGAATATAATTTTAATTTGCTTAAAAATGGTTATGATTTTTATGAGAAAATAGCCAATCTTGATTATTTAAAAGATAAAGATGTTTGTGCACAAATAAATAATGAAATAAAAAACATAAAAGTATTAGGTATAAACAAAGACTATTCTTTGAAAGTGCAAACAGAAAAAGAAATCTTAAATTTGGACACAGGCGAGATAACTTTTCACATATAGTAGCTTAAATTTTATTGTTAAAGATTGAGATAATAAGACTAATTTAACTTTTAACTGGAAATTTTTGGGAAATATGGTATTATATTTACGTTGTCTCCCTATATAGGGTCTCAACCGCACAGAAAAGGTTATAAGCTTATGCACCTTAATGGCGAGTCTAAATTCAAAGAAAGGAGATTTAAATGTACGCAATTATTGAAACAGGCGGCAAGCAATTAAAAGTAGAAGAAGGATCTGTAATTTACGTTGAAAAGTTAGATGTAAACGAAGGTGAAGAATATACTTTTGATAAGGTTGTTGCTGTTAACAACGGTAGCTTAACTCTTGGTACACCATATGTTGATGGTGCTAAGGTTACTTGCAAGGTTGAAAAACAAGGCAAGGAAAAGAAGATTGTTATCTTCAAGTACAAATCAAAGAAGGGTTCTACTCGTCGTAAACAAGGTCATCGTCAACCATATACTAAGTTAACAGTTACTTCAATCGCTTAATGATTAAAGTAACATACAAGCTAAATAATGGCTGTTACACATATCTAGATGTTAAAGGACACGCCCTATATAGTGATCCTGGAAAAGATTTGGTATGTGCAAGTGTCTCAAGTATAGTCTTTGGACTATTAAATTGTTTAGATGAATATCAAGATATTGATATTAGTGTTCTAGATAGTCATATTGAGATTAATAATAATAGTAAGCTAGATGAAGTTAATAATTTCTTTAAGCTTACACTTATTCAACTTAAGACTATTGAAGAGTCTTATGGTGAATATATCAAAGTAGAAAGGAAATGAGTATGAAATATATTTTAAATATTCAATTCTTCGCTTCTAAGAAGGGTGTTAGTTCTACTAAAAACGGACGTGACTCTCATTCTAAGAGATTAGGTGCGAAGGTTGCCGATGGTCAATTTGCTACTGCAGGATCAATCATCTACCGTCAAAGAGGTACAAAGATTCATCCAGGTACAAATGTTAAAAAAGGTGGCGACGATACATTATTCTGCACTTGCGATGGCGTTGTAAAATATGAACGTCTTGGTAAGGACAAGAAGAAAGTTTCTTGCTATCCTGTCGCTTAAGATCATAAAGGCCTTCTATAGGCCTTTTATTTTTATTAGATATTATGCAATTTATTGATAAAGTAAAAATTAAATTAAAAGCTGGAAATGGTGGCAATGGACTTGTTGCTTTTAAGCATGAAAAATATAATCCTTTTGGTGGACCAATGGGAGGCGATGGAGGTGATGGTGCTTCTATTGTCTTTGAAGTTGATACCAACAAAAGCACTTTACTAGATCTTAGATATTCTAAGATGATAAAAGGTGAAAATGGTGCTGATGGCAAGTCTAATAACATGTATGGTGAATCTAGAAAAGATGTAGTTGTTAAAGTTCCCTTGGGCACTATTGTTAAAGATTTAAGTGATAATAGTATTATTGCTGATTTAAATACACTTGATTCACGTGTTGTTATTTGTAAAGGTGGCAAAGGTGGCAAAGGCAATCGTCACTTTGCGACTTCAAGAAACTCGGTTCCTGAAAAAGCTCAACTTGGTGAAGTTGGTGAAGAAAAAGAAGTTGAAGTAGAACTTAAACTTTTAGCTGATGTAGGTCTTGTTGGCTTTCCAAGTGTTGGTAAATCAACTCTATTATCGGTTGTATCTAAGGCAAGACCTGAGATTGCAGATTATCCATTTACCACATTAGTTCCCCAACTTGGTATGGTTAAAGTTGGTGATAGTTCCTTTGTTATGGCTGATTTGCCTGGACTAATTGAAGGAGCATCACAAGGTAAGGGTTTAGGACATGAATTTTTAAAACATATTGAAAGATGTCGTTTGATATTACATGTTATTGATATGTCTGGTGAATATAGAGATCCTATTAGCGATTATGAAATCATTAATAAGGAATTAAAAGATTATCCAGGTAACTTGGATTTTAGACCACAAATTGTTATCGCTAATAAGATGGATGGGGAATATGCTGGCGAAAACTTAAAACGTTTTAAAAAGAAATATCCTGATGTTGAAGTGTTTGAAACGGTAACTATCATCAATGAAGGTTTGACTCCAGTACTATATAAGGTCAAAGAAATGCTTAAACAGTTACCACAATTCGCCTTATATGATGAAGCTAAAACTAATGAAAAGGTTGTATATACCTTTACACCTGAAAAAGAATTTGAAGTATTTAATGAAGGTAATGGTATCTTTAGAATTGAAAGTGAAAAAATTGAAAGATTATTCGCTCGCACAAATCTAAAAGATGAAGATTCTGCTTTACGTTTCGCTAGAGCTTTAAGCAAGATGAAAGTTGATGAAGCTTTAAGAGAAAAAGGCTGCAAAGATGGCGATCAAGTATTCATTAAAGATACAAGCTTTGAGTTTGTTGATGGTGATGATGAAGATGATTTTCAAGAAGAAGACTAAGGTCTTCTTTTATTATGGTAAAATTAATTACAGTTATGATTGGTTTTTTAAGAGGAAAGGTTCATCTTTTCGGTTTAGATTATGTGCTTCTAGATGTTAATAATGTTGGTTACCGCATTAATTTTTATCATCCTGAAAATTTAAAAATAGGTGATGAAGTGCTTATCTATACTTATGAAAACATAAGAGAAGATGAACAATCGTTATTTGGCTTTTTATCTTATGATGAATACGAACTATTTATTAAATTGATTTCAGTTAAGGGTTTAGGACCAAAAACCGCATCTAGTATGCTTGCTAAGGCAAAAGTTGATAAGATTATTGAAGCGATTGAAAATTCTGATGTGGCTTTTATTAAGTCAATGCCAGGCATTGGTGGCAAGACAGCTAGTCAAATTATCTTGGATTTAAAGGGTAAATTGGTTTCAGGAAGCGATGAACCTGTTAAAAACGAGAAACTAGAAGATGCGGCGCTTGCTTTAAAGGCTTTGGGTTATAAGCCAGCTGAACTTAAAAATATTATAAGAGAATTGTCTAAAGAAGATTTAAGCACGGATCAATATGTTAAACGTGCACTTACAATGTTAGCTAAAATTAAATGATTATGAATAAAGAAAATGATGTTTTATCTGTTGAAAAATTAGATAGTGATGATGAACTTAGTTTAAGACCTCAAAGGCTTGAAGAATACATTGGTCAAAGTTCTCTTAAAAGTAATCTTGAAGTATATATTCAAGCTGCAAAAAGTAGAGACGAGTCTTTAGACCATTGTTTGTTTTATGGTCCACCAGGACTTGGTAAGACTACTCTTGCTTATATCTTGGCTAATGAAATGGGCAGTAATGTAAAAGTTACAAGTGGACCTTCTATTGAAAGAAGCGGTGATTTAGCTGCTATTTTATCAAGCTTAGAAGCAGGTGATATTTTATTTATTGATGAAATTCATCGTCTTCCAAAAACGGTAGAAGAAGTTTTATATCCAGCCATGGAAGACTTTGCGATTGATGTGGTGGTTGGTAAGGAACAAGGTGCTAGATCAATTAGAATTGATTTGCCGCCATTTACTTTAGTTGGTGCAACCACAAGAATGGGATCAATATCTTCGCCTTTGCGTGATAGATTTGGTATTATTTCTAAACTTGAATACTATAACCAAGAAGAACTTGGTCAAATTGTTTCAAGAACAGCTAAAGTATTCAATTCAAATATCAACCAAGAAGCAGTAAAAGAAATAGCGCTAAGAAGTAGAGGAACACCAAGAATTGCGAATCGATTGTTTAGAAGAGTAAGAGACTTTGCTCAAGTATTAAATGATGGAAATATTGATTTAAATATCACCAAAAGTTCCCTAGACCGCTTGAAGATTGATTCTATTGGTTTGGATGATGTTGATATTAGATATCTAAAGGGAATTATTGAAAGGTATCATGGTGGTCCGGTGGGGCTTGAAGCGATTGCTTCAGCTATTGGTGAAGAATCAATTACTATTGAAGATGTATACGAACCATATTTACTACAAATCGGCTTTATAAATCGTACTTCAAGAGGAAGAGAAGTTACACCATTGGCTTATAAACATTTAAAAATAAATAATGAAGAAGCTTTATTTTAAGGTTCTTGCGTTAAAATTAAAAAATATGTTATTATTATAAGGCGTTAAATGGAGGTAAGTAGTAATGCCTAGAGAGTTTATAACATTCAAATGTACTGAATGTGGTGAAGAGAATTACATCGGTTCAAGAAATAAGAAAAAACATCCAGACAAAATGGAAGTTAAAAAGTACTGTCCTAGATGTAATAAAATGACTGTTCATAAGGAGAAAAAATAAGCATTTAGCTTATTTTTTTAATATATGTTAGTAAAAAGACTTGTATGTGGCGCCTTTGCCACTAATACTTATTTACTTGAAATAGAAGATAAGTGTCTTTTAATAGACCCCGCTTGTAAGGCAGAAAAGCTGGTTCCTTATTTAAAAGATAAAGAACTATTAGCGGTTTTATTAACTCATGGTCATTTCGACCATATAAAGGCTTGTGATGATTTGTATAACAAATATCATTGCGATATTTATCTTCATCAAGATGATTTACAGTTAACTAAAGATAATAGTCAAGGAAGATCTTTTGGATTGATGAATGTCCCTACAATTTCTGTTAAGACAAGGCATATTAATGAAGGGAAAATGGACATTGGACCATTTGTCTTTGAAGTAATATATACTCCAGGTCATACTATGGGTTCTGTATGCTATAAATTTGATGAATGTATCTTTACTGGTGATACTTTATTTAAGGGATCGGTTGGTAGAACCGATTTAAAAGGTGGAAACAATTCCTTGCTAAAAGCTTCTTTAAGAGTATTTAAAGACATGCCTGATTTAATTGTTTATCCAGGACATGAAGAAGTGTCAACAATTAGGGATGAACAAACTAACAATTATTATTTACAATAAATATGGGAGTTTATTTTGAAAAATAGTACAAAGCTAACAATGAACGATATAGCGAAAATGGCTGGTGTGGCAAAAAGTACAGTATCACGCTATTTTAATGGTGGCTTTGTAAAGGCAGAAACCAAAGAAAAAATAAAAATTGTTTGCGATAAGTATAACTATAAGCCCAATCAAACAGCTAAAATGTTAAAGGCTAAACATACCAATACTATTGGTATTATTTCACCAACTTTAACTTCTTATACTTCTTCTAAGGCTATCACGAGTATGGATGATTATTTGAAGATACATGGCTATCGTACAATTATCATTAATACAAATCATTCAAATATAAGAGAAAAAGATGCCTTTGAATATTTAAATGAACTTAATGTTGATGGCATTATTATTCTTGCCACACATAATAAATATGATTATCAAAAACTAACTAAAGATTATCAAATCCCTATTTTATTTATGGGCCAAGAAATTGAAAATGGTATATCTATTGTCTATGATGACTATCGTTCTGGCTTTAAAGCGGGAGAGATAATTGCGAAAAATGGTCATAAGGATATTTATTATATTGGTGTTGATGAACAAGATATTGCAGTAGGTGTTGTAAGAAAACAAGGTGTTTATGATGCTTTAAATAAATATGGGCTTAATGCCACTTTTATAAAGGCTGATTTTGAATATGATAATTGTTTTCCAATTATAAAAGATGCATTAGATAAACATGTTCCAAGCGCTATAATATGTGCCACCGATAGGATGGCTAGCGCCTGTTATAGAGTTTTAAACGCAAAAAATATTAAAATGCCAGATGATGTTTCAATAATTGGTTTTGGTTCATATCGCTATTCAAGTTTAATGAATCCACCTCTTGATTCTATTCGTTTTAACAACCAAGAAGCAGGGGAGAGATGCGGACAAACAATCATTGAAATGATTTGTGGTATTGAAGTTAATTATCGCCAACTTATTGGTTTTGAATATATTAGTGGAGGTAGTATTAGAAAAGTCTAATACTATTTTTTATTAAAAATATGGAACCGGTACCAGTTTATTGTTGACTTAATAAAAATATGTTGTATATTAGAAGTATGGAACCGGTCCCACATGACCGCAAAGGAGAGAAATATGGCATTAGATTACAAAAAATGTGCTGAAGAAATTTATGGTTGTCTTGGGGGTAAAGATAATATCGTTTCAGCCGCTCATTGTGCAACAAGATTACGTTTAGTTGTTGTTGACCAAAACAAAGTTGATGAAAAGAAAATTGAAACAATCGAAGGTGTAAAGGGCGTATTTACTTCCAATGGTCAACTTCAAATCATCATTGGTACAGGTGTTGTTAATAAGGTTTATGATGAATTTATTAAAGTTGGCGAACTTAAAGAAAGTAGTAAAGATGAAGTTAAACAAGCTGCTGCAAATAACATGAGTGTTTTTAAACGTTTAATTAAATCGATTGGTGATGTTTTTGTACCAATTTTGCCAGCAATTGTTGCTTCTGGTTTATTGATGGGATTGGTTGAAGCTTTAGGTAAGGCGATACCTGGCTTTGGTTCAAGCGATTGGTATCAATTCTTGGATATGATCGCTAATACGGCATTTGCTTATTTACCAGTGCTTGTCGCAATATCATGTGCAAAAGTCTTTGGCGGTAATATATTTTTGGCTGCTGTAATTGGCTTGGCAATGATTCATTCAACGCTAACTAATGGTTGGAATGCTGCTAACGGTTACAATGTTTGGTACTTATTTGGCCATATTCAAATTGGAAACTATACATTAGGTCAAATTAATGTATTAGGTTATCAAGGTCATGTAATTCCGGTAATGATTTCGGTGTTCATTATGTGTAAGGTGGAAAACTTCTTACATAAACATGTGCCAGAAATGCTAGATTTATTTATAACACCTCTTACTACTGTCTTTGTGACATTACTTCTAACTTTTACAATTGTAGGTCCAATATTTTCTTCAGCAGAAACTGTAGTGCTTGAAACTGCAAAGAATCTAATTACGGTTGGTTATGGTATTGGTGCGTTTATTGTAGGTGCTTTGTATCCAATTACTGTTGTAATGGGTTTACATCATATGTATAACGTTATTGAAGCAGGGCTGCTTGCTTCAAAAGAATTCGGCAATTTAAATATATGGATGCCTATTGCAAGCGCTGCTAACTTTGCACAATTTGGTGCTTGTCTTGCGGTTGGCATTAAGGCTAGACAAGCCAAGACTAAATCGGTTGCGATTCCTTCGGCTTTATCTGCTTCATTAGGTATCACAGAACCTGCAATATTTGGCATTAACATGCGCTTCTATAAACCGTTTGTATGTGGTGTTATTGGTGGTGCAGTTGGTTCGATGTTTGCCTCTTTAACAGGACTTGGTGCAACAGCTTATGGAGTAACTGGAATTCCTGGCTTTCTTACAATTAATAAACCATTAACTTATACGATTATGTTGTTGATTGCTGGAGGCATTGCGTTTGTGTTAACAATGCTTGTTTGGAAAGAAGAAAAATGAGTAATTATAAATTAGAATATCATTTAATGCCACCCGTTGGGTGGCTAAATGACCCTAATGGTTTATGTCAATATAATGGTACATATCATATTTATTATCAATATTGTAAAGACGTGTATGGAAATGGCAAGAAGTGTTGGGGCCATTACAGCACAAAAGATTTTAAAAACTACAAACTAGAAAACATCGCGCTTTATCCTGACTTAAAAATCGATTCAGATGGCGTGTATAGTGGTTGTACGCTAATAGAAAATGGCCTAAATATCTTTTATACCGGCAATGTGAAAATGGCTGGTGACTATGACTATATCCATGAAGGCAGATTGTCAAATACAATCTATGTTCATTCTGATGATGGCTTAAACTTTTCTCAAAAAGAAGTCGTTTTAGATAATTTGGACTATCCAAACGATTTATCGTGTCATATAAGAGACCCAAAAGTATTTAAACAAAACGATAAATATTATATGGTTCTTGGTGCTAGAGACAATAAAGATAAAGGCTTAGTGCTTTTATATTCATCAAATGATTTAAAAAAATGGAAATACGAAAATAGAATTACTTCGAAAGAAAAATTTGGTTATATGTGGGAATGCCCTGATTTGTTTGAAATAGCTGGCGATAAGTTTTTAATAACTTGTCCACAAGGTATTAAACAAGAAGGACATTTGTATCAAAACGATAATCAAAATGGTTATTTTAAGATAGATGGTACAAACGCATATGATTATCAAACGCTAGATTATGGCTATGATTTTTATGCACCACATTCTTTTTTGGATGAAAACAATAGAAGGATACTAATTGGATGGCTTGGCTTACCTGACAGTCCTTATATTAATCCTACGGTTAAAGATGGTTGGCAAAATGCCTTATCTTTACCAAGACAGATAGAAAATATCAATCATTCAATTTATCAATATCCGATTAAAGAAATATTAGATTTATTGGAAAATACTCGTAGTATAAGTGTAGATGAAAAAACTAAAATAGTTGGCAAAAAAGTATGCCAAATTCATTGTGTATTTGATTCTAACTTTGAACTTAATTTAAATAATCTTTGTTTAAAATATGAAAAAAAATTATTTTCATTAATTTTTGAAAATGATAAAACTAATCGCAAACAAAGAGATGTAGAAATTGATTATATTGAAGATGTAGACATTTTCTTAGATAATTCAGTAATTGAAATATATTTAAACAAAGGTGAAAAAGTTTTATCATCAATGTATTATGATGAAGAAGATGTTTTAAAAGTAAGTAGCGCTTATCCTATCAAAATAGAATATAGCGATATCAAAAAATTCGAGGTTAAATAATGATGGCAAATTTATATGGTAGTTTAGAAGCTGGTGGCACAAAGTTTGTATGTGCTGTTGGCGATGATGAATTAAATATTGTTGAAAGGATTCAATTTAAGACAACAACTGTAAAGGAAACATTAGATAATACAATCAATTTTTTTAAACAATTTGATAATCTTGTTTCTTTAAGTATTGGCTCTTTTGGACCGATTGATATTGATTTAAGTTCACCAACTTATGGTTATATTACAAAAACACCAAAACCTAATTGGTCCAATACCAACATTGTGAAGATTTTAAAAGAAGGCTTAAATATACCTATCTACTTTACTACTGATGTTAATAGTTCAGCGTATGGCGAAATGTTGGTACGCGAAAATATTAAGTCATTAGCTTATTTTACAATTGGTACTGGTATTGGTGCTGGTGTTATAAGCAATGGAAAATTTATAGGCGACGCAAGACACCCAGAAATGGGCCATATTTTAGTTGCTAAACATCCAAAAGATTTGCAGCATGATTTTAAAGGGATTTGTCCTTTCCATGATGGCTGTCTTGAAGGGATGGCGGCTGGTCCAAGTATTGAAAAAAGATGTGGTATAAAAGGTGAAAATATCAAGGCTGATAATCCTGTTTGGGATATAGAAGCTTACTATTTAGCTCAAGCGGCTCAATTTGCCACTGTTAGTTTTAGGCCTGATGTGATTGTCTTTGGTGGTGGTGTATTTTCAAATGATTTTATGTTAAAAAAAGTTAAAGATGAATTTTTGAGATTGTTTAATGATTATTTACCAATACCGAATATTGACGAATATATAGTAAGACCAATTATTGAAAATAATGGTTCAGCAACCATTGGTAACTTTGCCTTAGCGAAACAATTAACTAGCGATTGCTAGTTTTTTTAATTTTAGGGTAGGAATTTTTGTGTTTCATGTCAATAAAGTAGTATAAGGAATACAAATATGGAACAAAGATTATTAGCGATACTAAGATTAGCAGTTAAACACAACGCGAGTGATATTCACTTTAGTCAAAAATATGATCAAATTGAAATTTTCATGCGCATTAATGATGTTATTAGAAAAGTCAAGAGAAAAGAGGGTGATGAAAAACTGATTCGTTATCTTCAATATTGTTCAAATCTTGATGTAGGAACTTTAAATACACCTCAAACCGGTCAATTTGAAAAGTTATTAGATAACAATGTTTTATCGCTTAGGTTTGCAGTTATTAATACTTACAATTCAACTAATGGTGTACTTAGAATTTTAAATTCAAACCTAAAAGTAGAAGCTGATAGTTTGTCTAAAATCGATATTCAAAATAAATATTTTAAAGACATACTTAAAAAAGATAATGGTCTTATATTATTTTCTGGCGCAACTGGTTCAGGTAAAACCACTACTTTATATTCATTATTAAATAGTATTGAGGGTTCAATTATTTATACCATTGAAGATCCTATAGAGGTAGTAAGTGATAAGTTTGTACAACTTCAAATCAATGAAAAGATTGGTTTTGATTATGAAGCGGGCATAAAACAAGTAATGCGACATGACCCCGATATTATTATGATTGGTGAAATAAGAGATGATAAAGCCGCAAAGATGGCTTTAAGAGCAGCTAATACCGGACACTTAGTGCTTAGTACCATACATGCCTCAACGTGTGCTTCAGCAATATCAAGAATGGTGGATTTAGGTGTAAATGAAGAATATTTATATGAAATGCTTCTATGCTTAGTGCATCAAAAAATGATAACTAATAGATCTGGAGAAAGGGTTGTAATCTATGAAATCATGGACAAAGAAGAAATAGATTATTATCGTAAAAACTTAAAGAATTCAAATATTTTTTTAAGCATTGATTCACAAATAGAAAATGGTATAAAAAATGGAATTTATTAAGAAACAGACTCTAAAGTTAGACGATCTTATTTCGGTTAATGAACTTTTAAAAACTGGACTATCTTTAAAGCAAGCGCTTGATTTGATTAAGAATAAAGACAATGAAAATTTAATAGATTCAATAATTATCTCACTTGATAAAGGAAAGACGATTGAAGAAGTTATTATTGAATATTTGCCTAATAATATTAGTTCTTATTTAAATTCTTTATTAAAGAACATGACGTTTAATGATAGTTTAAATTTAGCTTTGGCTTTTATTGATAAAAATAAAGAAAATACCAAAACTTTTACTAGTTCATTCTTATATCCCTTTGTGCTTTTATTTGTGTCATTAAGTGCACTATATATATTTGATAGTTATGGCTTAGATACAATCCTAAATATGTTAAAAACT
>CAVBAX010000009.1:0-22767 GCA_963593105.1 Candidatus Methanomethylophilaceae archaeon
TTTTAAAAAAATTTTATTGTGTTACTATACATACATAAACATCGTATAATCCTTCGGATATGGCGAAGGAGTCTCTACATCATCACCGTAAATGATGATACTATGGTTGAGCCTTTGATGAATCAATTGGCCCGTGCAAGCGATGTTAATTGGTTTAAGGAGGGCTTTTCTTTTTGGAATTATTAGAAAATAGAATTTTAACAGATGGCATCATTCTTGATGGCGATATTTTAAAGATCGATAATTTTTTAAATCACCAAATGGATGTGACTCTTCTTGATGAAATGGGAAAAGAATTCAAGAGAATTTTTAGTGATGTTTCAATTAACAAGATATTGACAATTGAATCTAGTGGAATTGGCATGGCTGTTATGGCTGCTAGGTATTTTGATAATTGTCCTGTTGTGTTTGCCAAAAAAGGTAAATCAGCAAATATTGGTGGCGAAGTATATGAATGCATTGAAAAATCATATACACGCGGTGTTGAATATCATATCCAAGTTTCAAAAAAGTATTTAAACGAAAATGATAATGTGCTTATTCTTGATGATTTCTTGGCAATGGGTGAGGCTTTAAATGCTTTAGTTAGTATTTGTAATCAAGCTAATGCCAAGGTAATGGGTTGTGGTGTGGCAGTATGCAAAGCATATCAACCAGGACTAAAAAGAATAAGTGATTTGGGAGTTAAAGTTGAGGCTTTAGCTTCTATTAAGTCGATGCATGATGGTATCATCGAGTTTTAATGGTTAATACAAGGTTACTTGTTTAACATAAATATTAAGGAGAGAAAAATGAAAAAATTAACTGCTTTACTATTAGCTCTACTAATGGTATTCACTCTTGTTGGCTGTTCTAGTAGCGATAGTGACAATTCTAGCGATGCAAAGACAAGCGAAGATTCTGAAACTGTTGATGTTAAGATCGGCGCAATCATCTTAGGTGATGAAAATGAAGGTTATAGCTATGCTCATATCGCTGGTATTAAAGCTGCTGCTGAAAAGTTAGGTATTCCTGAAAGCAATATCATTTGGAAATACAATATTGGTGAAAACCAAGATGTATATGATGCTGCTGTTGACTGCATTGAAAATGGTGCAAGTTTAGTATTATCTAATTCTTATGGTCAACAAACTTATATGCAACAAGTTGCTAGTGAATATCCTGAAGTTCAAATTATCGCTGTAACTGGTGATACTGCTGCAATTTCTGGTTTAGCTAATTTCCATAATGCATTTAATAAAGTATATGAATCAAGATATGTTTCAGGTGTTGTTGCTGGTTTAAAACTTGCTGAGCTTGAGGCAAATGGTGAACTTGTTGATGCCAACTACAACGAAGATGGCGAAGTTAAGATTGGTTATGTTGGTGCTTATCCATATTCAGAAGTTGTTTCTGGTTTCACTTCATTCTATCTTGGTGTTAAGTCTGTATTTGAAAATGTACATATGTATGTTGAATATACAAATAGCTGGTCTGATTTAACAGCTGAGGGTACAGTTGCTGATGATTTAATGTCTCAAGGTTGTGTAATTATTTCTCAACATGCTGATACTACTGGTGCTCCAAGTACTGTTCAAAGTAATAATGATTCTAATAAGTATGGTTTCAATGCTTATTCTGTTGGCTATAACATTTCAATGTTGGATGTAGCACCTAGCGCTGCACTTACAAGTGCTAGTGCTAATTGGGAAGTTTATTATGAATATGCTTTCTCTAGTTTATTAAATGGCACAGAATTTGATACTGATTGGGCTAAGGGTTATGATGTTGGTGCTGTTGCAATCACTGAACTTGGTTCTTCATGCGCAGAGGGTACTGCTGATAAGGTTGCTGAAGTGGTTGATCAAATTGCTTCTGGTAGCTTACATGTATTTGATTGTTCAACTTTCACATATGATGGTGTTAATCCTACAAGTATGTTAGGTGATGTTGATGCTGATTTTACACCTGAAACAGAATGTGTAAGTGATGGTTACTTCCATGAGTCAGAGTTTAGAAGTGCTCCTTACTTCCCTAATGCTGCTTTAATTGATGGCATTACTGCTCTTGGCGAATAATATTTAGTTGTTTAGCTACAGGCTCTTTTGGGCCTGTAGCTTTTATACGTTTTTGGAGGTTTAATGGAAAACGCAATTGAAATGGTGAATATCACTAAGAAATTCGGTGATAAAGTTGTGGCTAATAAGGATGTCACAATGAATATCAGACATAAAGAAATACTTTCTTTGTTAGGTGAAAATGGTTCTGGTAAGACTACTTTAATGAATATGCTTGCTGGTATCTATTATCCAGATTCTGGTCAAATCTTTTTTGATGGGAAAGAAGTAAGTATTACTAGTCCTAGTGATGCGTATCATTTAGGAATCGGCATGGTTCATCAGCACTTTAAGTTAATTGATGTTTTTACAGCTTTAGAAAATATTTTACTTGGCCTACCAAGTGATATTAATACTAAGGATGTTGAAAATAGGGTTAAGGAAATTTGTGATAAGTATGGCTTTGAGCTTGATTTGAATGCTAAGGTCTATGATATGTCAGTGTCTCAAAAGCAAACGCTTGAAATAGTTAAGACTTTATATAGAGGTGCCGAGATTTTGATTCTTGATGAGCCTACTGCTGTTTTAACACCTCAAGAAACTAGAAAATTGTTTAATGTCATTAAAAATATGCGAGATGATGGCAAGGCTGTTGTTATTATCACACATAAATTAAATGAGGTATTAGAGGTATCTGATAGGGTAACAATTCTAAGAAAAGGTGAATATATCGGTACTATTGATACAAAGGATGCAAATGAACAAATTTTAACGGAGATGATGGTTGGTGAAAAGGTAGAGCTTAATATCAATCGTGATTTAGTTGAAAATAAAGAGAAAAGACTTGAAGTAAAACATTTGAATGTGACTAACTATGAGGGCAAAAAGGTTGTAAATGATGCAACATTTGACTTATATTCCGGTGAGATTTTAGGTATTGCGGGAATTTCGGGTTGTGGCCAAAAAGAATTGTTAGAAGCGATCATGGGTTTACAAAAGGTAGATGATGATTCTTCAGTTGTTTATTATTCAACAGCTCATGGTACTCATGAATTAGTTGGTTTATCAACTGAGAAGATTAGGGGCTTTGGTTTACATCTTGCTTTTGTGCCAGAAGACAGACTTGGTATGGGGCTTGTTGGCAATATGGGTATGACTGAAAATGTTTTACTAAAAAGATATAAGAAGGGTGCAGGTCCTTTCCTTCATACTAAAAAACCACAAGAGATGGCTGAGAAGATTAAGGAAGAGCTTGATGTTAAGACTCCTTCTTTAGAGTATCCACTTCGTAAATTGTCAGGTGGTAATATCCAAAAGGTATTGGTAGGAAGAGAAGTTGCTGCTAAGCCTACGGTTTTAATGACTGCTTATGCGGTAAGAGGGCTTGATATTAATACTTCTTATACTATTTATAATTTATTAAATGATGAGAAGAAAAAAGGTGTTGCGGTAATCTATGTTGGTGAGGACTTGGATGTACTAATGGCGCTAAGTGATAGAATTCTTGTAATGTGTGATGGTCATATTAATGGTATTCTTGATGCGCGTACTTGTTCTAAGGAGGAACTTGGATATCTTATGACTAATTTAAAGGAGTCTAATTAATATGAGGGAACCTAGGTTTACTATTACTAGAAAGGATAATGAAACTTTAGTTAATAAGGTAATAATTAAGGCGGTTGCGATTATTTTATCTTTACTTGTTTCAGCTTTATTTTTGTATTTTGTGACAAAACTTGATCCAATTTCAGTGTATGCTTCTATGTTTAAGGGGGCTTTTGGTACAAGTAGAAGAACTTGGATTACGATAAGAGATACGGCTTTATTGTTGCTTATTGCGGTATCATTAACTCCTGCTTTTAAGATGCGCTTTTGGAATTGTGGAGCAGAAGGTCAAGTTTTGATTGGTGGTTTAGTTACAGCTGCTTTGATGATTTATTATGGTGATATTTTGCCTACACCGTTGTTGCTAGTTATTATGTTTGTGGTATCAGCTATATGTGGTGCTTTATGGGCTTATTTACCAGCTTTATTTAAGGCTAAGTATAATACCAATGAAACTTTGTTTACTTTAATGATGAACTATGTAGCAATTCAATTAGTTGAATTTTTTGTGGATTTTTGGGATAAGAAACAATCACATTCAGTTGGTATTATCAATATGAATAGTAGTGGTGGTTGGTTTTTTCAAATTGCAGGTAAACAATATTTATTAAATGTTATTATTGTTTTACTAATTTCAATTGTTGTTTATGTTTATTTAAAATATTCTAAACATGGTTTTGAATTGTCTGTTGTTGGTGAATCAGAGGCTACTGCTAAATATGCGGGCATTAATGTAAAAAACACAATTATTAGAACTGTTTTAATGTCTGGTGGTATTGCAGGTATTGCAGGTTTTGTAGAGGTTGCAGGTATGTCTCATACTATTTCTAAGCAAACAGCAGGTGGTAGAGGTTTTACAGCAATTATTGTTTGTTGGTTGGCAAAGTTTAATATTATTACGATGGCTTTTATTTCCTTGCTTATTGTTTTCTTGGATAAGGGTGCTAGCCAAATCGCTTCAGATTTTGGACTAAATGAATATGCTTCAAGTATTATTACTGGTATTATTTTATTCTTTATTTTGGGGTCTGAGTTTTTTATAAATTATCAAATTAATCATCATAAAAAGGAGGCTAAACATGACTAGTGCACAATTAATTTCTTGGGTTGTTTCAGCTATTACATTTGGAACAGTTATTATGTTTGGTTGTATTGGTGAGACCATAAATCAAAAGGCTGGTAATTTAAATTTAGGTGTACCTGGTATTATGCAACTAGGTGGCATTGGTGCTTTAGCTGGTGCTTTCATTTATGAAAATGCTGCAGCTAATCCTAGTGGTGTGATTGGCATGATTATCGCTTTATTAAGTGCGATTATTGCGGGTGGTTTAGGCAGCTTACTATATAGTTTTTTAACAGTTACTTTAAAGGCTAATCAAAATGTAACTGGTCTAACACTTACTATTTTTGGAACTGGTGTGGCTAATTTCTTTGGTGGAAGTATGATGAAATTATCAGGTGGAGTTGGTTCTATTTCGGTTGCGAGTACTTCTAGTGTATTTAAGATGCGTTTACCTTTTATTTCTGGTAAATTGGGTTTGTTTGGTTCTTTATTTTTGAACTATGGTTGGATGGTTTATTTCTGTTTGATTCTTGCGTTTGTAACTAATTATTATTTGACTAAGACAAGATCTGGATTAAATCTTAGGGCAGTAGGTGAAAATCCAGCAACTGCTGATGCAGCTGGTATTAATGTTACTAAGTATAAGTATTTAGCTTCAATTGTTGGCGGTGCAATTTGCGGTCTAGGTGGTTTGTTTTATGTAATGGATTATATTCAAGGTACTTGGGCAAACGATAATACAATAGAGGCTTTAGGTTGGTTGGCTGTGGCTCTTGTTATATTTACAAGTTGGAAGCCAAAGAATGCTACTTGGGGTGCTTATTTATTTGGTTTATGTTATTGGGCTTATATTTATATTCCATCTGAAATTTCAAGAAGTTTAGCTAATGTTTTAAAGGTTGAAAAGGTTACTTATCTACAAAATCTTTATAAGATGCTTCCTTATATTGTTACTATAGTAGTGCTTTGTATGGTATCGGCTAAGAAGAAAAAGGAGAATCAAGCTCCTGGACACTTAGGTGTTTCTTATTTTAGAGAAGATAGATAATCAATAGTTTAGAAAGTGCTTATAATGCTTATTTGTTGGGTTTATAAGCACTTTTATATTTTCTTTATTTCTAGTACAATATAGATACAAATTAAACATGGGGATGTCTTGGTTTCGACAGGTTTATGTTGGATTTGAATTGCAGTGGAGTGATTACCTAATAATCAAATTAAAATATTCGGCAATAACGAATTAGCATTTGCTTAATCGGTTGAGCGACGTTAGCTCCCAAAGCAGCTTCTAGTCTTTAAGCTTGTAGAGATTAGTCGTATACACAGGCTAGGTGAAGAAAGTTAGCCTTATCTTTCAATCCGAAAACCGAAAAGGCAAATTCAATACTTGGTAGTTTGGGCCGTTTGTATTGTCTTATTTAAAAGTCAAACTAAACTGTAGAAGTTCAAATGTGGGACTATTCTTGGACAGGGGTTCGATCCCCCTCATCTCCACCAGATATTTGTATTTAAGCCTTAATTAAGGCTTTTTATTTGATATAACAAATAATAATCTAATTGAAAAAAAAGTAGTATTTAAGTGCTATTTTTTCTTTGTCTTGAGGACATAGTTGGAAAAGTGTAAATTTTATTTAGTTTTTTGGTTGGAAAAATGCAATTATTAGTGGAAAAATGGTTGGAAAAATGCAAAAATATAAGTGGTAAAGTATATGTTAGAGAGAAAAATTACAAAACAAATACAAGATTGGTATAAAAATAGTTCAAGTGCCTTATTAATTGATGGAGCACGACAAATAGGTAAGACCACTATTATAGAAGAGTTTTTAAAAGAGAATAAGATAGATTATTTAGAGCTTAATCTTATTGAAAACAAACTTGCTTTAGAGGCTTTTAATACATCTGATAATGCTGAGCAATTATTATTAAGAATTTCTTCTCTTTCTAGTAAGGAACTAATTGAAAATAAAACAGTTATCTTTATTGATGAAATACAAGAGGCAAACGATGCGATAACTCCAATAAAGTTTTTAGTTCAAAATAAGAAGTATAAGTTTATATTTTCTGGCTCATTATTAGGTGTTAAGATGCAAGAGATACAATCAATTCCTATTGGATCTTTAAATGTATTACAGATGTATCCAATGGACTTTGAAGAATTTGCTAAAGCTGTTGGTGTTTCAAATAAGACATTTTCACATTT
Organism: Candidatus Methanomethylophilaceae archaeon; assembly: GCA_963593105.1. Classification (GTDB taxonomy): domain Bacteria; phylum Bacillota_I; class Bacilli_A; order Erysipelotrichales; family Erysipelotrichaceae; genus Colivicinus. The sequence goes on from CAVBAX010000009.1 coordinate 6,905, forward strand.
AAGGGATTGTTTTGAAAACAATATTAAAGTAGATGAAATAATTCATAAACAAATGATGAGTTTATTTAATACTTATTTGGTAATTGGGGGAATGCCTAAGGCTGTTAACTGTTTTATTGAAACAAATGATATAAATAGAGTCAATCAAGTTTTAAGTGATATAGACTATGGTTATAGACAAGATATAGCTAAGTATCAAAAAAATAATAAGTTATTAATTCAAGAAATATATGATTTAATTCCAAGTGAATTAAATGCTCAAAATAAACGATTTATATTAAAGGATTTAAATTCTAAAGCAAGATTCTTTAAATATGAAACTTCTTTTACTTGGCTGAAAAACAGTGGTGTAGGCTTGTTTGTGCATAATGTCGATAATCCTATTTATCCTCTTCTTGCCAGTAAAGAAAGAACACTTTTTAAACTATTTTTATGTGATGTTGGTCTTCTTACATATAAATTGTTTAATGGAAATCAGATAGTATTATTAAATGGAAATTCTAATTTGAATTATGGAGCTGTATATGAGGCGGTAGTTGCTCAAGAGCTTAAGGCTCATGGTTTTGAGTTATATTATGCTAATGATAAAAAAAGAGGCGAAATAGATTTTTTAATTGAAAAAGATAGCAAGGTAATTCCAATAGAAGTAAAAAGCGGTAAGGATTATAAAAGACATTCAGCTTTAACGCAATTGATGAATAATAAAGAATTCGATTATGAAAAGGCTTATGTATTTTGTGGTGATAATGTAAAAATAGATAGCAAGATAATTTATTTGCCTATTTATATGATTATCTTTTTAGAAAATAACAATCATTTAAATAATCAAAAAATTAATTTAGATATTTCTAGACTTATATAAGTTAAAAGCCAGAATTTATTTGCCTTTAATAAATCTATTTGTTTTCATCTTTTTTGCGTAATATTTAGGGACTGGAGAAATAGAATTAAACAGATCAACTAGTTTTTGTAAATCATCTTTTAGTTTAAGTGGATTAGCCTTTGGTAAATCTGCCAAGTTTCCGATTGAAATCTCGCCAACCTTCCGATTAAAACTTCGCCAAGTTTCCGATTGAAATCTCGCCAACCTTCCGATTTGGATATATTTATGATACGTTTTTACAAAAGAAGGACAAACTGTTTTTGGACTCTAACTATAAAATATGGTGAGGAGATAATAACGATGCGGATTTTGTGAGGAATCCTTTATTTCAAACAGATATAATATTTTATATGCGAATTTATAAGTACTTTTATAAGACAAATGAAAGATTGGATAATCTAGTTATGTATAGTGATGGAACTTATTTAACTAGATTAACTTTTATTAATGAAGATGATGAAATTGAAGTAAGAAATTTAGAAATATTTGATAAAACAACTAAGTGGTTGGATATGTATTTTTCTGGTGCTAATCCTGATTTTGATGTTGAGTATAAGATTGATTATAAAAGTTCTTTTCAAAAAGAAGTATTAGATATTCTATGTACTATTAAGTATGGTGAAACTGTTAGTTATGGCGCTATTGCTAAGAGTATTGCTGATAAAAGAGGTATCAATAAAATGTCTGCTCAAGCTGTAGGTAGCGCAGTTGGTTTAAACCCGATCTGTATAATCATACCCTGCCATAGAGTAGTAGCTAACAGTAACATCGGTGGTTATCATGATGGAATCAAAAATAAGATTGAGTTATTGAGGATAGAGAATGCGTTGTAAATGGTGTAACTTAAATAATCCCTTATATGTTAAATATCATGACAATGAGTGGGGTGCATTAAATAATGATGAACATTATTTATATGAAATGTTGATACTTGAATCTTTTCAAGCAGGATTATCATGGGAATGTGTATTAAATAAACGAAGTGATTTTGAAATTGCCTATGATAATTTTGATATCGATAAAGTAATTAAATATGATGATGGCAAGATAAGTGAGCTTATTAATAATCCTAAGATTATTCGTAACAAACTAAAGATAAAAGCGAGTATCAATAATTCAATTATCTTTAAAGATATTCAAAAAGAATATGGATCTTTTTATGATTATTTACTAGGTTATAGTAAAGGTAAAATCATTTATGAATATGATAAAACCACTAATGAATTATCAGATGCATTATCTTTGGACTTAAGAAAAAGAGGAATGAAGTTTGTGGGTTCAACTATTATATATTCATATCTTCAGGCTATTGGTATTATTAATTCACATTTTGATTATTGTTTCTTGTTTAAATCCGCTAGATAAAGGTCAATGATATTTTCTTGATAACCTGCTTTTTTATTTTTCTGTATTAAAAAAGAAGTTTCTATTAGAAATGGTTTTTCTATCTTATCTAATATAGACAATCTAGTTGAGTTTATATTTTCATTTGAAATACTTTGGATATATGAGTTATTATCCATATGCCAAGGGATAATATTGTTTGGATACTTTTGCCATAATCTATCACAAATACTAATTCCTTCAGGATCATTATCGCCACTATAGTATATATTGGTATCTGATTTTATTAATAGTTCAATGATTTTTAGAGCAGTTAGTGATAATTGCCCAGATGTACAAATTAGAGCGCTATTGTCTTTAATTTGTTTTTGAAGTAAGGAATAGACCATTTCGTTTTCTACAATATAAACAATATTATTATCGCTTTTTGCCAAGTTTACTTTGTTTAGATTGCTGTAGGTTAGCATAAAAGTTTCTTTATATTTATAGCAAGCTTCTGGTGCCATATGATAACCGTTGTCTATTGATAGGTGCACATTATATATTGCGACATTACCAGTAATATCGTGTTTGATTAAGCCTGCTTTTTGATATAAGTCATTATAAGAATTGATATTAGTTGGATATTGACATTTATATATAAAGGCTAATATCGCAGTAAAGCGAAGATTCTTTGCCATTTCTTTCCTCTAATAATTACAATTATATCGTCAATAAAGTTATAATAATACCCATGATTAAATGTGTTGTGTCTGATTTAGATGGTACTTTATTAAATAGTGGTAATTTGTCTATAAATAACTATAGGGCTATTAAATTATTAAAAGAAAAAGGTATTGAGTTTGTTGTTGCTACTGGTAGAAATATAGCTGAAGTAAAAATGATTGATTTTAAAGATATAAAGTGTTCAAAGGTGTTGATTAATGGTTCAATTGTTACTGATGATAATTTTAATATTTTAAATAAAATTACTTTAAGTTTAGATGAGATAAGCTATATTCAAAAAATAGTCGCTAGAGAAAAAGTAGGAACTATCTTTTATGGCACTATAAATCGTTATAGTTTCAATACGGATATTATGGTTGAGGGTTTTAAGAATTCTATAAGGGATAAAGAGGTCTTTGGTAGGGGTTTCTTTGATAATTTAATTAGTATAAATGATGTTAGTGAAATTAAAGAAGATATATGTAAATGTGAAATCATGGATGGTATGCGTTATGATCTTTTAGAAAGTATCAAACAAGAAATATTGTCTGATGGATTTTTAGAGCCCACTAGTTCTGATAAGAATAATGTTGAGGTATTAAAGCTTAATACTAATAAGTATGTTGGTTTAGCTAGTTTGATGAAAATTAGGGGTTATAGAAAACAAGAGGTCGCAATCTTTGGTGATAGTGATAATGATTTCGCTTTGTTTGAGAATATGATTGAGACTTATGCCATGGGCAATGGTAATGATAATGTGAAAAGTCATGCTAAGTATATTGTGGACAGCTGTGATAATGATGGTTTTTATCAAGGTGTTATGAAAATTCTTAACAATTAATTTGAATTATTTTTCAAAAATGTATTGACTTAAGCTATAAAAAGTTTAAAAATATAGTCAAGGCGATGAAGAGAAGAGTACTTTAGGGGAAATTTGTAGAGAGTCTTGGGTTGGTGAAACAAGATAAGGAAGCTTAAGGGAACATGGTCTAAGGAGCTGCTATTACGATGAGTAATAGACGTAGTGCACACGATATAGTGCTAGAGTATGATAGTACTTGAAGAAGGTGTATATATTTATATACATGAATTAAGGTGGTAACACGGTTATAATAGTCGTCCTTATATGGGACGGCTTTTTTGTTTCTTGCTTAGTACTATTGAAGGTAATTTTAGGGAGGTATGAAGATGAAAAAATTATTTACTCTATTATTGGTTCTTATCCTAGGTTTGGGATTAACAGGTTGTGGTGAGTCTAAAGATTCAAGTAGTGATACTAGTAAGACAATTCAAATTGCGGTGCCAAATGATACTACAAATGAAGCAAGAGCTTTATTGATTCTTGAAAATAATGGCATTATCAAGTTAAAAGATGGCGCTGGTATTACTGCTACTAAAAATGATATTGAGGAAAATCCTTATAATGTAGAAATCGTTGAAGTTGAGGCTGCTCAAATTCCAAATGTATTAAAGGATGTAGACTTTGCGGTTATTAATTCAAACTACGCAATTGATTCTGGTTTAAATCCTGCTAATGATGCTTTGGTTCTAGAGGGCTCTTATTCAGCTTATTCAAATATCTTAGCTGTTAAGGAAGGTAGAGAAAGTGATCCAATTATCCTTGCGCTTAAGGCAGCTTTAGAGTCTAAGCAAGTTAAGGAATATATTGATGAAAAGTATGATGGTGCTGTTGTATCTGTTGTGGAAAATCTAACTGATGGTTATGATGCTTCAATTGATTATGATTCTCTAAAGGGTCAAACAGTAAGTGTTGCGGCTAGTCCAACTCCACATGCTGAAATATTAAGTGTTGTAAAGGATATTTTAGCTGAGAAAGATATTACTCTTGAAATCGTTGAATTTACTGATTATGTTCAACCAAATAATGTTGTTGATTCTGGTGAAATTGATGCTAACTATTTCCAACATTTACCATATCTAGAAAACTTTAATGAAGAAAATGGTACTAGTGTAGTTTCTGTAAGTGCAATCCATGTAGAGCCAATGGGTTTATATGGTGGCAAGACTACTTCTTTAGATGTATTTTCTAAATAAAAATGATTGAGATTAAAAATTTAAATAAAACATTTAAAAATAGCGCTTCTATTGTAGAGGCGCTTAAGAATGTTTCTTTAACAATTGAAGATGGGGATATCTATGGCATTATTGGTATGTCAGGTGCTGGTAAGTCAACACTAGTTAGATGTCTTAATTATTTAGAGAAGCCTGATAGTGGTGATGTGGTTATCGATGGTAAATCTTTAAATGGTTTAAGTGAAAAGGAATTGTTGAATCTTAGAAGAGATGTGACAATGGTTTTTCAAAGTTTTAACTTATTGATGCAGTCAACGTGTTTAAAGAATGTGATGTTTCCACTTGAACTTGCAAAAGTTGATAAACAAAAGGCTAAACAAAGAGCTTTAGAGCTATTAGATATAGTGGGTTTAAAAAGTAAGGCTGATAGCTATCCTGCAATGTTGTCTGGTGGACAAAGACAAAGAGTAGCAATTGCTCGTGCTTTAGCTTCAGATCCTAAAATACTTTTATGTGATGAGGCAACCAGTGCTTTAGATCCAACAACTACTAATCAAATTCTTGATTTAATAAGAGATATTAATAAGAAGATGAATATTACAGTTGTGATTATTACTCATCAAATGTCGGTTGTTGAAAATATTTGTAATAAGGTAGCTATACTTGATGCTGGTCAAGTTGTTGAAACTGGACTTGTGGCAGATGTGTTTTCTCATCCTAGGTCTTTGGCTGCTAAAAAGTTAGTTTTCCCTGAGTTTGATTTGAGTAATGAGGTTGTTAAGAAAAATAATGAAAAGACCATTAGAATAGTCTTTAATGGTGGTGCTTCTACTGGTAAGCCACTTCTTACTTCTTTGGCGATTGAACAGGGTGTTGCGGCTAATATTTTAAATGCTTCAATTAGAAATATTAATGGTTCTTCTTATGGTTCAATGCTTATTTCGGTTAAAGATAAAGAGGAATTAGATAAGGCTCTTGCTTATTTAAATAAGGCAGATGGTGTAAGTGGTGAGGAGTTTGATATTTATGAATAATGAATTATTACAAATGGTCATTGATCAATTTCCTTTGGCTTTATGGGAAACAATTTATGCGACTTTCTTGGCTACTTTATTTGCGACTATTATTGGTTTGCCACTTGGAGTGATACTTGTAACAGGAAGAAAAGATGGCATTAAGCCTTTGCCTTCTTGGTTTATGAAGGTTCTTGATGTGATTATCAATATCTTAAGATCTGTGCCTTTCTTGATTGTGGTGATTGTGGTTTTTCCTTTAACAAGGGTAATTGTTGGTACAACTGTTGGTACTGCAGCTAGTATTGTTCCTCTTGTTGTGGCGGCTTTTCCTTTTATCGCAAGGCTTGTTGAGGGTTCTTTAAAGGAAGTGGATCCAAATTTAATTGAGATGGCTAAGTCAATGGGTGCTACGCCTTTTCAAATAGTTAGTAAGGTATTATTAAGGGAAGCGGTTCCTTCTTTAATTAGTAATATTACGATTGCTTTAACTACTATTCTTGGTTATACCGCAATGTCTGGTATTGTTGGTGGTGGTGGTTTAGGTAAGATTGCCATCAACTATGGTTATTATCGTTATAACTATGGAATCATGATTTGTGCTGTTATAGTGCTGGTGATTCTTGTTCAACTTATTCAAAAGATAGGTGATCATTTATCTATTAAGTTAGATAAGCGTTTAAGAAGTTAATGTTATATAGCCTTTATGAGTTTAAAACTTATGAAGGTTTTTTATTTTGGATTACTTTTTAAAAATTGCTATAGTTGGTTTTTACAAGGGGGTTTCTAAAATACCATGCATTTTATGTAAAGATATCATTTGTAACATTTAAGCCACATGTTCTTAAATATTTTATAAAGAAAATGGCAGTTGTAATTGTGTTACCTTGCCAAAAATATGTGTTTGCCATAATCTATAAACAAATAATGCCAAATGGTTTATAATTTCATCTTTTGTAGCTAAAACTTCTTTCTTTTGGCAAAATCATATCCTAATGATTGATGCGCTTCCATAAATTACAGTGGCTGTCTAAAATACATGTATTGATACTTCAAGTGATTTTTAAATAACACTTGATTATTTTACTAATTCTCATTAAAATAGCTAGGTACCTAAGGAAATAGATTATGCAAATAGGAAGACAAATTAATAAGATTTCAAATTATTTAAGAAGAAGATCACAAAAGACTCAAGAAAAGATTGGTTTAACCAATAATCAAGCTTTAGTTCTTGACTATATCATGGCAAGTCCAATGCCTGTTTATCAAAAAGACATTGAAAAGGAATTTGACTTAAGGTCTAGTTCAGCTACTGAGCTTATAAATGGTATGGAAGAAAAGGGTTGGATAGTAAGAGTTTTAAGTTTAAATGATAAAAGACTAAAAGAGATTAAATTTATGGATGATAGTGGTCTTATTTCAAAAAGTATTAAGGATGAAATAACTAATACTGAAAAACAACTTATTAAGAATATTGATAAGAAAGACTTAGAAGTATTTATGAGGGTAACAAATCAAATGATTAAAAATTTGGAGGTAAATGATGAGTGATAGTGCATGGATGAGTGAAAATAAAGTGAGTGAAGTTGTTAAAAAGATGGCTATTCCTAGTGTTATTTCAAGTCTTGTAACAGTTGTTTATAACATGGCGGATACTTTCTTTGTAGGTCAAACCGGAGACCCATTACAGGTTGCGGCTGTTTCACTTACAAATCCCATATTTATTTTATTTATGGCGGTTGCCAATATGCTTGGAACAGGTGGTAGTGCAATTGCTAGTAGGGCACTTGGTAAAAATGATAAAGATAAGGCTAAAAATGTATCAAGTTTTGTGACTTATTTTTCTATTTTTATTGGTATTGTGTTTTGTCTAATACTATTAGTATTTCAAAATGGTTTATTAACTTTATTTGGTGCTAATAGTGATACTTTAGATTTAGCAAAGGGCTATACTTTATATATTGCACTTGGTGCACCATTTATTATCTTTTCTGCTGCATCTAGTTTTATAGTAAGAGCAGGGGGCGATAGTAAACAAGCCATGATAGGCAATATGATTGGTACGGTTATTAATATTGTTTTAGATCCAATATTTGTATCAGTTTTTCATAAAGGTGCTGCTGGTGCGGCTATTGCGACAACTATTGGCAATGTTATTGCGAGTATCTATTATGTTTATTATTTCTATAAACAATCTAAGATTATGTCTATTAGCTTTAGGTATTTTACATTTAATGTATGTAAGGATATTTGTATATCAGGACTTCCTATGGCTTTATTTTCAAGTTTGATGAGTGTTTCAACAATTATCACTAATTTAATATTAGCTAATTATGGAAACAGTGCTATTGCGGCAGCTGGTATTGTGTTTAAAGCCAATATGTTTGTGAGTTTCTTACAAATGGGTATTGCCAATGGCGTACAACCAATTTTAGGATATTGTGTTGGTGCTAATAATGAAACACGTTTTAAAGAAGTGGAAAGTTACACTAAGAAGTGTTGTTTGATTTGTGGCTTTATATTATCGGCTTTATATATTGTCTTTAGTAAGAATATTATCAGTGTTTTTATAGATGATTTAGAAACAATTAGCTATGGTGTGCCACTTTTAATTGGCTATACTTTATCAGGGCCTTTTATTGGGATGTTGTTTATGAATATGAATGTTTTGCAAACTTTAAATCATCCAATGCCTGCAACTGTTCTTTCTTTATGTAGACAAGGCTTATTGTTTATTCCATTATTATTTATTCTTAATATGTTATTTAGTTTTAATGGAGTGTGTATAGCTCAATCTTTGACAGATTTTATTGTGATTGTCATATCGTTTATTTTTAGAGCGAGGGTTTTATCTAAAATATAGTGGCGTATAATAAATCGATAAGGAGGTAATTATGATTAAAAAGATTACTGATTTATTGATTGAGATTATATATAGAGCCCATACCTATTTATTGAGTTTAAATGATGCTCATGAGGCTGTATTTACTGATAAAGAACTACATTTTATTATCATTGGTATACTTGGTGTGTTGATGTTGGCGGTATTTTATCCTTTATTTAAGTGGATGGCTAAAAAACATTTAACATTGTTGATTGCGTGGTTTTATGTGTTTACAGTACTTGTGGTAATAACTTTTGCGATAGAGATTGCTCAATGGTATTCTCATACTGGTACGATGGATTTTAAGGATATTGTGGCTGGTTTAGCTGGGTATTTCTTGATGTCGTTTATTTTTATTCTTATTGTGATTATTATTGAACTGTTAAAAGAAAGAAAAAGAAGGATTTAATTCCTTCTTTTAGATTAGTCAAATACTACAACCAGTAGCATCTTAAATTTTTCTTGGCCATATACTGCATGAGGATGCTTGGCTGGCATTACAATTGATTCGCCTTCATGAAGAAGATAATCTATGCCATCAATAGTGATTTTGCCAGTTCCATCAAGACATGTTACAAAGGCATCTCCACCTGATTCATGAGTAGAAATTTCTTCATCTTTATCAAAGGCGAATAGGGTAATACTCATATGAGTATTTTGAGCAAGTGTTTTTGATACTACTTGTCCATCTTGATACTTAACTTCTTCTTTTAAAGTAAGTACCTTAGCTTTGTCCATATTTTTAATCATTTCTCTCTCCTTAGTTTTCGTATATTGGATACTTATTACATAATTTTACAACACGCTTTTTAATTTCATCTTGTTTACTATCGTAATTATGGACAGTTTCATATATTAAATCAGCAATTTCAGCCATATCTTCTTGCTTAAATCCACGCGACGTAATTGCGGCAGTTCCAATTCTAACACCACTTGTGACAAATGGGCTTCTAGGATCATTTGGGATAGCATTTTTATTTAAAGTGATATAAATACTATCACATCTATTTTGTAGCTCTTTGCCTGTAATGTCTAGATTTGTTAAATCTAGTAGTAATAAATGATTATCGGTTCCATCAGTTACTAGTTTAAAGCCTTTTTCTTTTAAGCATTTTGCAAGCTCAGCACAATTTTTTATGATTTGTGTTTGATATTGTTTAAATGAAGGATCAAGGGCTTCTTTAAAACATACTGCCTTACCAGCAATTACATGTTCTAGTGGTCCACCTTGGGTTCCTGGGAATATTGCCTTATTGAAGTTAAATTTTTCATTTATTTCATTACTTGAAAGAATTACACCACCTCTTGGTCCTCTTAGGGTTTTATGAGTTGTTGTTGTGACAACATGGGCATATGGGAATGGGCTAGGATGTAGGCCTGTTGCGACAAGTCCTGCAATATGGGCCATATCTACCATTAAGATAGCGCCTACTTCATCGGCGATTTCTCTAAACTTTTTAAAGTCAATAGTTCTAGGGTAAGCACTTGCCCCAGCAACAATTAGTTTTGGTTTACATTCTTTAGCGATTTTTAATACTTCATCATAATCGATATAGCCCCCATCATTTACACCATATGAAACAGCATTAAAATAAGAACCAGAAAAATTAACTGGGCTACCATGAGTTAAATGTCCACCTGTATCAAGTGACATGCCCATAAAGGTGTCGCCTGGCTTTAATATCGCAAAAAATACGGCCATATTAGCTTGAGCACCAGAATGTGGTTGTACATTTGCGTATTCACAATTAAATAGTTTCTTTACTCTTTCTATGGCTAATTCTTCAATGATGTCGACGTTTTCACATCCTCCATAATATCTTTTATGTGGATAGCCTTCTGCATACTTATTGGTTAATATTGATCCCATTGCGGCAAGTACAGCAGGTGAGACAATGTTTTCTGAGGCAATTAGCTCAATATTACGATTTTGTCTTGCATATTCAGCTTTGATTGCTTGGCCAACTTCTCTGTCTTGTAGTTCAAGATAGTCCATCATTTCTTCTAACATATTAATTCCCCCTTTTATTTATATGTTAATTTAAAGCCTTCGCCATGTACCGATTGGACGCAGCTTGTAATGACAAAGGCGTTTTTGTCTATTTTGTCTAGAATATCTAATAGTGTTGGGTATTCTCTTTTATCAATTACCACCAGTAGCATCTTATGTGAATTCATAGTGTAGCCTCCTTGTACATCGCTAATACTTACACCTCTGTTTATTTTCTTAAGTATTTCTTTATTGATTTCTTCCCACTCACTGGAGATAATTTGTACAGATAAGGAATCAGAGCCATGGGCTACTTCAATCTTGCCTATGACAATAGATGTAAGAAATACGGATATTAGACCATTTAATAATGATTCTAGTGGATAGTTTAATAAACCTAAAATACAAGTTAGAGCGTCAATAAGTAAAATGAATTTACTTGTTTCAATACCAGTATAGTAGTTAAGAATAAGTGGTGGAATGTCCATACCACCAGTTGATGCGCCTTCTCTTAAGACAATACCTATACCAAAGCCGGCAATAATTCCAGAATAGATACTAGCAAGTAATGGGTCAATATTTAGAGTGTATGGAAATAGTCCTAATATTGATACAAATAGTGGATAAAGAATAGAAGATATAAAGGTTTTAATCGCAAATTCTTTTCCAAGTATTAACCATCCTATTAAAAATAGTCCAATCACTAATACGTCTATTATTATTTGTTGGCTTACAGGTATAAATGGTGCTAGGGCAACAGCTACACCAGCTACTCCTCCAGTTAGGATGTTAAATGGCAATATAAAGTATTGCACAGATATCGCTAATAAGAAGTTTCCAAAGGCGATAATTAAGAATTCTTTTAAATATTTTTTCTGCATGTTTTTATTTTACAATATTATAGTAATGTAAAAAGTTACATAGCATGTAAATATTTTCTGAAAAAGTATTGAAAATGTCAAGATTTTACTATATAAAATATATATCAGCTTTGATAAGAAAAAGTAACTAAGTAAAGGATTTAGCGAGTAAGGGACGGTGTAAGCCTTATATCATAATAATTAGTGAAGCAACATCTTGGAGCTTTGTCTTTGAAATAGTAGTAGAAGACAACGTTTGACACGTTACGTTAAAATCTATGCTTGTAGATAAAAAGTGACCTTTATGGTAATTTGGGTGGTACCGCGGAATACACAGTCTTTCGTCCCTTTAGATGAATGACTGTTTTTATTTGGGAGTGTTAATTATGTGCGGTATTTTAATTTCAACAGATAGTGAAACTAGTATTGAAGATTTCAAAAAAGGTTTAGAAACCTTAAGCGATAGAGGACCAGATGATTGTCGTATTTTGCAAGTTGGTGGAGGTCTTATGGGCTTTGCCAGACTTTCAATTATGGGACTAACTGAAGAAGGTATGCAACCATTTGTATTAGGCGATAAGGCAAGTGTATGTAATGGCGAATTATATGGCTTTAGAAAAGAAAAAGAATTATTAAGTAAGGATTATACTTTTAAGTCAGGTTCAGATTGTGAAATAATTTTGCCAATGTATGAAAAATATGGTTTAGATATGTTTTCTAAATTAGATGCAGAATATGCAATGTGTATCTATGATGGCGAAAAATGGATTGCCTCAAGAGACCCTATTGGTATTAGGCCTTTATTTTATGGTTATACTAAAAATCATAAGGTTTGTTTTGGTTCTACTGTTAAAAGTTTGATGCCAATATGTGATGATATTAAGGCTTTTTTACCTGGTACTTATTTTATAGATGATAAGTTTTATTACTATAACAAGATTGAAGAAGTAAGCGAATATAGTAAAGATGATTTAGAAACTGCTTGTAGTAAGATTCATGATTTATTAATTGAGGGTGTTAAAAAAAGAATGGATGCTGATGCACCAGTTGCATATTTATTAAGTGGTGGTCTAGATTCTTCGCTTGTTTGTGCAATAGCTCAAAAGTATTCAAATAAGCCTATTAGAACTTATTCAATTGGTATGGATAAAGATGCCATTGATTTAAAATATGCCAAGCAAGTAGCTGATTATATTGGTTCAGATCATCATGAAATTATCATCAATAGAGATGATGTCATTAATAGTTTAGATGAAGTAATTAAAGCTTTAGAAACTTGGGATATCACAACTATTAGGGCAAGTATTGGTATGTATCTTTTATGCAAAGGAATACATGAAACAAGTGATGCTAGAGTGTTATTTACTGGTGAAATATCTGATGAATTGTTTGGTTATAAGTATACAGACTTTGCGCCAAGTGCTAGTGAGTTTCAAAAAGAAGCTCAAAAAAGAATCAGAGAATTATTTATGTATGATGTTTTAAGAGCTGATAGATGCATTAGTGCTAATTCAATGGAATCAAGAGTTCCATTTGGTGATATCGCTTTTGTAAAGTATGTAATGTCTATTGATCCAAAGTTAAAGATGAACACTTATAACATGGGCAAGTACTTGGTAAGACATGCGTTTGAAAAAGATAAGTTATTACCAGAAACTATTTTATTTAGAGATAAGGCCGCTTTCTCAGATGCGGTAGGTCACTCATTAGTAGATGATTTAAAGGAATATGCCGAAAGTAAATATGATGATTTAAGTGCTTGTGGTAAGTATGATTATCATTGTCCACCTTATACAAAGGAGTCTTTGTTATATAGAGAAATATTTGAAAAATATTACCCAGGCAAGGGTGAATTGATTAAGGATTATTGGCTGCCTAACCAAGAGTGGGAGGGATGTAAGGTATCAGATCCTAGTGCTAGGTATTTATCAAATTATGGAAAATCAGGGGAATAATCTTCCCCTTTTTTTGAGCATATTTTTTAAGTTTCTTTATTTGAAACCATAAAACACAAAAAAGTGCTCATTTAATTAAGATAAGATATGTTATAAAGGGGTTAGGATATCTTTTGCAAAATAGTCCTATATAATGAGAGGTGTATGAAACAGATAGTCAATATGGAATTACTTGGATCTTTATTCAGGTATTATCGTGGTAAGGTGAGCAGAAGGGATTATATTGAGGGTAAGAATATAACTCTTATTTCATTGCGTAGAATTGAAGAGGGATCTGCTTCATTTGGGATGTGTGTATCTTTTTGTAAGGAAGTTGGTATATCTATTTCTAATAAGAAAAAAGACTATGAAATTTTAACAAGCCGTGAGCAAGAAATCCCCCACTTCTATAAGTGGTGGGATGAATTGCGATAAACACGGCGTTTTCTTGATATTTGTGTATTCCGATGATATACTATTATTAACAATCAGTCGTAATTGTTAGAAAGCTTGAATTTAGAATGAAACTCGACAATAACAATCATTCAGTATTCTTATTACATTATCATCTCATCATGTGCATAAAATATCGAAATAATGTTATTGATGATGAGATTTCAAAACGGCTAAAAGAGATATTCGAAAAAATTGCACCTACATATAATATCCTTTTAGAAGAATGGAATCATGATGTTGACCATGTACACATTTTGTTTAGAGGGCAACCTAATACTGAAATAAGTAAATTTATAAATACATACAAATCCGCAAGCAGTAGACTAATCAAGAAAGAATTTCCACAGATCCGAGCGTCTCTTTGGAAAGAGATGTTTTGGTCTCAAAGCTTCTGCCTATTAACGACAGGTACTGCTACAGTAGATATCATTAAAAAATACATACAATCACAAGGTAAGAAATATGACTAACAAAGCAATCAAATATAGAATTTATCCTACAATTGAACAAAGTGTTATGTTTGCGAAAACTTTTGGTTGTTGTCGTAAAGTCTATAATCTCATGTTGAATGATAAGATTGAAAGTTATAAATCTACTGGTAAGTTTGTTTCTGTAACACCTGCTAAATATAAAAAAGACTATCCGTTTCTAAAAGAAGTAGATAGTTTAGCACTTGCCAATGCACAGTTGAATCTACAAAGTGCATTTAAAAGTTGTTTTGATAAATCTTTAAAAAAGAAAAATGGTTTTCCAAAATTCAAATCAGCGAAACATAGTCGTAAGTCCTATATAACAAATAATCAAGATGGAACGATTGCACTTACGGATAAAGCAATCAAGTTGCCTAAGATTGGTCTTGTCAAAACGGTTGTACATCGTAAACCAGATAGTGATTGGATTATCAAATCCGCTACTATCTCACAAGAATCAGATGGAACATACTATGTATCTGTACTCTTTGCATACGAAACTAATGAAAATGATTATGTAGCTGATATCACAAATGCAATCGGGTTAGATTATGCATCTGATGGATTGTATGTAGACAATAAAGGTAATGTAGGCACAAATCATAAATACTATCGAGAAAGTCATAAGAAGTTAGCAAAACAACAACGTAAGCTTTCACGTATGCAAGGTTCTAAAAAGAATGAAACAAAATCAAACAATTACATGAAACAACTAAAAAAGGTGAATCGAATCCATAGACATATAGCAAACCAAAGAATGGATAATCTACATAAGATATCTACTGAGATAGCCAATCAGTATGATGTCGTATGTGTAGAGAACTTAAATATGCGTTCTATGGCAAATCATGGATTCGGTAATGGTAAAGCAACAACGGATAATGGATATGGAATGTTTCTATCAATGTTGGAATATAAACTAGCAGATAGAAACAAGTATCTAGTAAAGATTGATAAGTGGTATCCATCTTCTCAAACATGTCATTGTTGTGGAACAATTCATCCAGAGATGAAAGACCTAACAGTAAGAAGAATAAAGTGTGAATGTGGTCTAGAATTTGATAGAGACCAAAACGCTGCAATCAATATCTTACGTGAAGGTCTAAGAATACTAACATCATATGATGCAGCCTAAATAAAACAAAAACAAGTAGGGATGGAATAGCCCAAACTGATACGCCTGTGGACATTATGTAAGACGTTGATTACGAATATCGTGATCAGTGCAACGATGGTTGAAGCAGGAAGCTCTGACTTCAAATACGAAGTATTAAGTCGGAGTAGTTCACA
>CAVBAX010000010.1:0-22212 GCA_963593105.1 Candidatus Methanomethylophilaceae archaeon
GTTTTATTTCTGAGGCGTGAAGACAAGGCCTTCCTCTTTCTTATGTTCCAAATATGATGGTGGATGCCCTTTCTAGAGAACTAGATTCTTTAGGTTTTTCGTTTGATTCAAATATGGAACTTAAAGAAAAGCTATTGAGCGTAGCTGAGGCACCTGAAGGAAAAAAATTCATTTTCATCATTGATGAATGGGACGCTATTATTAGAGAAGCTAAAGATGATGATAAAGCTCAAAAAGCTTATCTAGATCTTTTAAGAGAATGGTTTAAGAATGGCACCTTTACACCTAGAGTTGTTGCTGGAGCTTATATGACAGGCATTCTTCCGATTAAGAAAGATGGCTCACAATCTGCTATTTCTGATTTTGAAGAATATACAATGATTAAACCTTTAGATTTTTCACAATTTGTCGGTTTTACAGAAGATGAAGTAAAAATATTATGTGCTAAACATAATGTTGATTTTAAGACAATGAAACTATGGTATGATGGCTACGATTTTAAAACTATAGGTGCTATTTATAATCCTAGTTCAGTTATGAAAGCAATTCGCAATAAGGATTTTGATTCTTATTGGAGTGAGTCTTCAGCTGCTGAGGGATTGCTTGATTATATTAGTAAAGATTATAATGGTTTGACTAAAACGATTGCCGAACTAATTGGTGGTATCAATGTTAAGGTTGATACAATTGGTTTTGCGAATGATTTAATAACTTTTAAAGGAAAAGATGATGTTTTAACTCTGATGATACATCTAGGCTATCTTGCTTATGATTATAAAAATGCTACGGTTAGAATTCCTAATGAGGAAATTAGAAGGGAATTTCAACATTCAATTCATGAAGTTAAACATGAAAATACTTTAAAGCGCTTAAAACAAAGTGAGGATCTTTTTGCTTATACTATTTCTAAAAACGAGGGAAAAGTCGCTGAAGAAATCGAAAAAATACATTTAGAAGAGACTGTAGCACTTCATTACAATAAAGAAGATAGTTTACGTAGTGTTATTAAGTTAGCTTATTATACTTATCGCGACCACTATCTGCAATTTGAAGAATTACCAGCAGGTGAAGGCTATGCTGATGTTGTCTATATTCCTTTGCCAGATTGTGATTGGCCAGTTCTTGTTGTTGAGCTTAAGTGGAATTTGTCTGCTAAAGGCGCAATTGATCAAATACTTAATAAGAAGTATCCTGATGTTTTAAAAAATATTGATAGAGATATTTTATTAGTGGGTATTTCTTATGACAAAAACAAGGATAAGAAACATAGTTGCAAGATAATTGAATATAAGAAATAGTTTAAAGTTGAATTTATTAAAACAAAAGGGACTTAATGTCCCCTTTTAGCCTAGCATCATTTCATCTGTTATAACGCCACCTGCAGTATCAAACTTACTTAATAAGTCTTTTACTTCAAGTTTCTTTTTTTCTTCACCTTCTGCTTCAAATATGATTTTGCCATCACACATCATGATTAGTTTATTGCCATATTTAAGAGCGTCTTTCATATTATGAGTAACCATGAAAGCTGTAAGGTTGTTTTCTATGATTAATTTATTAGTAAGCTCTAATACTTTATTTGCAGTCTTAGGATCTAGGGCGGCTGTATGTTCATCTAATAAAAGAAGCTTTGGTTTTTGCATAGTTGCCATAAGAAGTGTTAGGGCTTGTCTTTGGCCACCTGATAATAGACCAACTTTACTATTTAATCTATCTTCTAGACCTAGGTTTAATTGCTTAAGAAGTTCTTTGTATTCTTCTCTTTCTTTGTCACTTATACCTTTTCTTAGTGTTCTTTTTTGGCCTCTTCTTTTAGCTAGTGCCATATTTTCTTCAATCCACATTGTGGCAGCTGTGCCAGTCATTGGATCTTGGAATACTCTGCCAATATATTTAGCTCTTTTAAAGTCGGGAAGGTTTGTTAAATCAATATCATCGATAAATATTTTTCCTTCATCTATTGGCCATATTCCTGCGATTGCATTAAGTAATGTTGATTTACCTGCGCCATTTGATCCAATAACAGTCACAAAATCCCCATCATTTAAAGTAAGTGAAACGTCATTTAATGCATGCTTTGCGTTAATAGTTCCGGTATTAAATGTTTTATGTATATTTTCAACTTTTAACATGTTTTACTTCCTTTCGTATGCTTAGAGTTCCAATATGGAATAGCCAAGAATATTGCGACAACAAGTGCGGTAAGTAGTTTTAAATCATCTGTTGATAAGCCAAGTTTTAAAACAAATTGAATTACCATATAGTAGATAATAGCGCCAATTACACACGCAAATAATTTAAGGGCGAAGTTTTTAAATATTTTAGAGAATATTACTTCACCAATAATTACAGCAGCTAAGCCAATAACGATAGCACCTCTTCCCATATTGATGTCTGCAAATCCTTGGTATTGCGCAAGTAAAGCACCTGATAAAGTGACTAGGGCATTAGAGATGACTAGGCCAATTACTTTTGTTTTGTCAGTATTGATGCCTTGAGATCTTGCCATATTTACATTTGCACCTGTCGCTCTTATAGAACAGCCAAGTTCTGTTCCAAAAAACCAATATAGTATGGCGATGACAATTGCTACAAAGATAAATGTGACAAGAATTGGGTTTCTAACTGATAGCTCTCTTACATATCTTGATGATACGATTAAATTATATTTATCAACACTTACTGGTAAGTTTGATTTAGAAAAGCTTGTTGTACCATAGCCCATAATATGTAGATTGACTGAATATAGGGCTAGTTGAGTTAAAATACCTGCAAGAATGGCTGGTATGCCAAATTTAGTAATAAATAATCCAGTTACAAGTCCTGATAACATGCCTACAAGCACAGCGCATACAAGTGCTAACCACATAGGCTTACCATTTACTAGTAATATCACGCACATCGCACCACCTGTACAAAGTGATCCATCGACTGTTAAGTCAGCTACGTCTAATATTTTATATGTTACATATACACCTATTGCCATAATTCCCCATATCAATCCTTGGGAAATGGCAGAGGGCATTGAATTTAATAATCCGGTTAAAAAGCTCATTTTACCTCCTAAAAAGAGTAAGATGACTTACTCTTCAATTGCTTCATAATCACTTGGAATTTCAATACCAAGTTTTTCAGCGTTTGTCTTATTAAATTTCTTAGTGAATGTAGGAGCGTATTCAACTTCCATTGTAGAAATATCAGCGCCATTTAATAAGATATCAGCAGCCATTTCACCAGTCTTATAACCAATGTCGTAGTATGAAATTGTAAGTGTTGCGATACCACATCCTGAACAAATACCTTCTTCACCAGCAAATACAGGAATGCCAGCAGGAATTACAACGTTTGCGATAGCTTCGGTATTTGAAGCAGCAGTATTATCAGTTGGAATATAGATTGCATCAACTCCATCACTGACAGCTTTTTCGCTGACGGCTGTAACATCGTTTGAATCATTGAAAGCATAGAATTCAGTTTCAATATTTGACTTAGCTAATTCTTCAGCAATTGTATCAACTTGGTATTGAGAATTAGCTTCTGCTGAACAGTATAATAAGCCTACTTTTTTAGCATCTGGACAAATTTCAAGAATCATTGCGGCTTGTTGATCAAGTGGAGCTAAATCACTTGTACCAGATACATTAGCAGGAATACTTCCACCTAACACCACATCATAAACAGTGATAGAAGTACCAAGCACAGGAATTGAATCAGTTGCAGCGCTTGCAGCTTGTAAAGCAGCAGTAGCGTTAGCCATGATTAAATCAACACCATCAGCTACAAAACCACCAACAATAGTTGCACAATTTGCAGATTCACCACTGGCATTTTGAACATCAACATTAGTGATACCATTATCAGCTAAAGCATCTTTAAAGCCTTCCGTAGCTAAATCTAGAGCTGGATGTTGTAAAAGTTGCACAACGCCAATTTTAAAATTGTTTTCTTCGGTTGCATCCGAAGTTGCAGAATTATTATCATTGGTACTAGATGAACAAGCGACCAATGACAATAGACAAGTAATAGCTAATAGAATTGTTAATAATTTTTTCATATGTTCTCCCTTCAACTAAATTAGCTTTTAGGGACAAAAAAATCGTCCCCAATAAGGACGACGAATCGTGTTACCACCTTAATTTATTATTCTATTACTAGAATAACCTCATAGACCACCAACATGGCCTTTAGCTATAACGGGCTATCCCGCAGTTAAACTGTACTCCATAAACTTTTTCACAACCCCCACATAATCGTTTCCACCGACCACGATCTCTCTTTTAATGCCAAAGTGTAATACTTGTTTACTTCAACGTGGTTTTATTTTAAAACTTTTTATTTTTTATTGTCAATAATATTTTCTTACATTTTTTCATAATTATGAAAATTCTTTCAATATATAATTAGAGTATGCAAAAAGTTACAGTAAAACAAGATGATACATTATTAAAGTATCTAATAGAACAATTACATATGCCTAGAAACAATGCTAAAAAGGCACTTTCTAATAAAATAATGGTAAATGATATAGCTACTAGTAAGTTCGATTTCAAACTTAGAAAAGGAGATATCTTAACTATTGGTCTAAGTAGAGATAGCGACTTAGATATTATTTATGAAGATGATAATTTTATAGTAATTAATAAACCTTGTGGATTATTATCGATATCTACTGATAAGCAAAAGGATAGAACGGCTTATCATTTGTTAAGGGAATATTTAAAATCGATTGATAAACATAATAAGATATTTGTCTTACATAGGCTTGATAGAGATACTAGTGGTGTACTTGTTTTTTGTAAAGATATAAAAGTAAGAGATGAGTTACAAGATAATTGGAATAATATTGTAACTAAAAGGGGATATTACGCTATTTGTAGTAATGGCTTTGATAAAAAAGAAGATACAATTGTTAACTATATTGCCTACAATAAGATAAATTTAGGTTATATCACAAATGATACAAGTAAACAAAAATGTATTACATCTTATAAAGTAATAAAAGAACATAATGGTAAATCTTTGCTTGATATTGACATTAAAACCGGTAGAAAGAACCAAATTAGAGTAACATTTACTGATTTAAATCATCCAATACTAGGTGATAAAAACTATGGTGGAATTAAGGCAAATAGATTATATCTACATGCTTATGAATTGTCTTTTAAGTATAAAAATAAAGAATATAATTTTAAGACAAACATTCCTGCTAGTTTTAATGCGATGCTTAAAAAATAAACGCCACTTAATTGTGGCGTTTACTTAGAATAAATCTTTTTGATGAGTTGCGTATAAATATTCATCAATTGTATTGCCAATGCGGTCAAGTACTAATTCTTTAGGATCGTTTTTTAAAGAACCTTCTCTTACCTTAGTATATTGAATTGGCATAAATTGTGATAATAGATTTAATGGACAACCATCTTTTAAGTTATTTAATAAAGTATCAATAGCTTTTTTAACAGGCTCAGTTGCATAATAATATCTAGATCTATCTGAGAATGAATATTTTCGCTTTAAGGCGATTTCTTGTTGTGTTCCATGATAATGTTTTTTCCAATGTGAATCATTATTTAACATAGCTTTATCTAATACATATCTAAAGTTTGATGGAGTAGTTCCATTTACTTTACATACTTCATCTTCAATAAATGATAAAGCATATAGTCCTTCTCTTGCGGCAAATGTTAAACCAGGTCCAACTTTTAAAATTGCAACACCATCTTCAACCATTTCTCTTAATTTGATTTTTGTTTGGTAATCTGTTGAGTGGCCTTCAAATACAAGGTCTGGAATTTTTTTGATAGCGGCTGATAATTCTAAGGCTTTAGATCTATCATATTCTGTACAACCCGAGTCTTTTTCTTCAACGCCAGGTTGAACAACAATACCTAAAACTCTATCCCATACTTCTTCAATACCTTCTTTTTTAAATGTTTCCTTGAAAGTATTCATGGTAGTTTCAAAATCAGATACTTTTGTAACTTGAACGCCTTCATCAATTGCAGCTTGTGAGCCACCTGGAATTGGCACTTCAGATCCTACAATATAGATTGGTTCAACTGCATCAGGATTAGTCTCAAGTAATTTTTTATAAGCATTTTCAGCTACTTTTACAAGATGAACACCACGTCTTGCGATTGTTTCATCAGATAATCTAATATTAGGGTCATCGTCATTTACTTTCATAGAAGTATCAACATGGATTTTGGTAAAGCCAGCACTTACATAAGCATCGATTAATACTTCTGCGTTTTTCATGGCTTCTTCTTCATTTAATTTAGTCCAAGTAAGAGGACCTAGATGGTCTCCTCCTAAAAAGATTTTATTCTTATCAAAGCCTAATTTATCAGCGATAGAATAAACATAGTTTTTAAAATCTAAGGGTTTCATACCTGTATAGCCACCAAATTGGTCACATTGATTAGCGGTAGATTCAATTAATACACAACTATTATCTTCTAGTCCTTTTTTTAGTACTGCTTCAATCACAAAAGAATTAGCGGAACAAGCAGAATAGATACCTACTGCTTTTCCTGATTTTTGAATTTCAACGATTTTACATAAAGCGTTTTTCATTTAATATTCCTCCACTTCAATTATAAAAAATCAATAATTTTTATTAAGCTATATACTAAATTATGCAAAATAAATGATGAAATTGACAAAATTTTTTTTATTAGTTTTTCTATAATTAAATTGTAAGGAGTGTAAAACTAATGATTATACAAAGTAAACAAGTTTGGGTTGGTGATCAATTTTTTCCTTTTCAATTAGAAATTGAAGATGGCAAGATTAAAAATTTATATGCCTATGGCACAAAAGAAGTAGATAAAGACTATGGAGAACTAAGAATTGTTCCAGGCTTCATTGATATTCATTGTCATGGTGCTTATACTTTTGATACAAACGATGCTAATCCTGATGGACTTAGAAATTGGAGTAAAAGAATAGTAGATGAGGGGGTTACAGCTTTTTTAGCTACTACTATTACTCAATCTGAAGAAGTATTGACTAAGGCTGTTAAAAATGTAGCCAGAGTTATGGAAGAAGGATATGAAGGTGCTGAAATATTAGGTATCCATTTTGAAGGTCCATATCTAGATATGAAATATAAGGGTGCTCAACCTGAACAATATATTGTAAAGCCTACGGTTGAACAATTTAAGAAATATCAAGAAGCTGCTAGAGGCCATATCAAATATATTACTATGGCAACAGAACAAGATGATGATTTTGCCTTGACTAGATATTGTGCAGAAAATGGTGTTGTTGTTTCTATTGGCCATTCTGCAGCTACTTATGAACAAGCAGTTGAAGCATATGCTTATGGTGCTAGGTCTATGACTCATGTCTATAATGGTATGACTCCATTTAATCATCGTGCAAATGGCTTAGTTGGTGCAGCTTATAGAATAAGAACGATGTATGGTGAAATTATCTGCGATGGTAATCATTCAACTTATGCTGCATTGAATAATTATTTCATGTCTAAGGGACCTGATTATTCAATTATGATTTCGGATGCTTTAATGGCTAAGGGTACTCCTATTGGTTCTAAGCATATTTTTGGCGGCAATGAGATCGTTATTTATCCAGATGGTTCAGCTCATTTAACGGCTACTGGTGGTTTGGCTGGTTCTACTTTAAATATTAACAAGGGCTTAAGAATTTTGGTTGAAAAAGCTTTGGTTCCATTTAATTACGCAATTAATTCATGTACTATTAATCCTGCAAGATGTTTGGGAATTGATGATAGAAAAGGTTCTTTAACAGTTGGAAAAGACGGAGATATTGTTGTATTGAATGATGATTATTCTGTGGCTCAAACTTATTGTAAGGGTGTAGCGCAATTATAATTATTATTGATTAACATATGTATAGTAAAGTTGGTAGTGTTTGGTTTGTTCTACCAACTTTTTTAGTATGCCGGGCGAGGCATATATCTAGGAGGTGCAAGTCCTCTGTGTGGATTATCATCGCAATTCGCGTTGGTATAATCCAAATCACTATAGGCCTAAGAAGAAAGAATAAATAATTATGCTATAATGTAACCAAAGGAGGTATTACCAATGGGTTATTTATTTATCTAAGTAAACCAAAGGGAGGAAAAGATATGAAGAATAAAAGTTGGATTGTTGTGACTAATAAGTTAACTTACTTATTACTTCTAGCTATTCCTTGTGGCATCATTAAGATATTTGCTTATGATGTTAAACAAGTAGATTCTATTAGTCAGATATTTGTATCAATATTGATTATACTTATTGGTGTATATCTATTTGTAAGGTTTAATACTTATTCACATTGGTTTAATCCTAATCATCCAAAACCAGATAATAATTAGTTGGATTATAAAAAGCCCATATGGGCTTTTTATAATATATTAAGTAGTTCGCTTATTTGTTTAATAGTGGTTACATCATTATGTATTTCGTTTTTTCTTGATACATAAATAGGTGTCATACCAGCGTTTCTAGATCCTAATACATCAATATTATAGTTATCACCTACATAAACACATTCATTTGTGTTTAATCCAAGTTGTTTGGCGGTATATTCAAATATTTGTTTATCAGGTTTTTTTACAATATATTCTGAAGATACTAAACTAAAGTCTAATAAATCATAAATATTGATTGTATTGAGCTTTCTTCTTTGAGAGGCGACATTACCATTGGTTAGTATTGCCAGCTTATATTTTTCTTTCAGTTTTATTAGGGTATCTTTTACATCGTCATATAAAAAGGCCACAGTTCCTGATTCATTAGACCAATCTTTATCTAATTGTTCAGGAGTAATACATGTTACATCATATTTACTAGCCCATTTTTTAAAGACAATTATTCTTTCGACAGTCCCATTATCATCCCATTTAATGATATCTTCTACCATGCTTTCGATTAGTTTTTTATCGTCAAATAGACTAGAAAACTTTCTTATAAGCATTTCTTTAAAGGCTTTTTGTCTATCGATTAGAGTGTTGTCTAAGTCAAATATAATTGCTTTTATCATTTTCTTTTTCTGGCAACAATAATTGTTATATATTTAATCGCAATAAAGAAACATACAATCGCAATAGCGATAGAACCAAAGAAGATTGTCTTAGATCCAGCTTCAAAGATAGTTACTGATATAATTAACAATATCGCAAGTAATGTAAATAGTGCTATTTTTAAATAAATAATTGAATCAGGTGAACTATAAGAAGTAGGCTGATGTTTCTTTTCTGGTTTAAAGTTTGCGTAAACGGTGCAATTATTTAAGAATTTATAGAAACGATATTCTAAAAGCACAAAAGTAGCAAGCATTGCGATAAGGGATATCCACCATGGAAATTCAAACAATACATAACAAAATACTCCAACTAATACTGTATATAATGGAATGTTATTTAGGGTTTGAAATGTTTTTTCTTTATTGGGAGTAATTACATATCCTTTTTTGTTGAAGGGGGATAAATAAACTTTTTGGCCTTTACGGTCTCTATAGATATTTACACCTTCTAGTTCTTTTTGTTTAAAATTGTTATTCATAAATTATGTCCTCTTTCAATATTATAAGTGAATTAAGAATTTATTTTGTTTAATTTGTTTACTTAATTAGGTTGAAATTTATACTTTTTATTTAATGGGTATTAATTTTTTTTAAAATTGTTAAAATGATGGCGATAAATAAAAGGAGTTTTTAACTATGATTTTTGATCGCAATGAAGAACAATGGAAAGAAGTAGGTAGTTTTTGGACTTCTAAGGAAATCCATCAACAACCTGAAACTTGGCTTAAGACTTTTAATCAAGTGAAGGCTGAAAAAGATTCGATTAAGGCTTTAATTGATAAGGTAATTAGTCAAGATGATTATGACATTATTTTAACTGGTGCTGGTACAAGTGAGTTTGTCGGTAATTCAATTTTCCCATTCCTTGGTCCTTTAAATAATTTTAAGGTTAAGTCTTATGGAACAACTGATATTGTTGCTTGTCCTGAGGATTATATTTCTAGAAGCAAACCAACTTTACTAGTTTCTTTTGGTAGAAGTGGTAACTCACCAGAATCAGTTGCTGCTGTTGAGGCTGCTAATGTAGTGTGTGAAAATATCCATCATTTATTTGTTACTTGTAATCATGATGGCGCTTTGTCAAAGTATGCTGTTGGTAAGGATAATTGTTACGCAATTAATTTGACTCCTGAAACTCATGATCAATCTTTTGCGATGACTTCTTCTTATTCTAATATGTATCTTGCTACTGTTTTATCGTTTAATCTTGATAAATTAGATGAAATTGAGCCAATTGTTAAGGATATTGTAGATAAGACGACTAAGTTCCATGCTGAGGGTTATACAACTTGTAAGAAGATTGTTGATGAATTTGATTTTGATAGAATTGTTTATTTAGGTTCTAATTGTTTAAAGGGTGTTTCTCAAGAATCAGCATTAAAGTTATGTGAATTAACTGCTGGCAAGATTATGACTACTTTTGATACTACAATGGGCTTTAGACATGGGCCTAAGTCTGTAGTGTGTCCTGGTTCTCTTGAAGTAGTTTATTTATCAGATGATCCATATACTAGACAATATGATATTGATATCGTTAAGGAAATGGCACCTGAAAGAAATGGTAATAAAATTTTAGTTGTATCAAGTTATGATGATCCAAGTGTTAAGGATTTAGGTGATTATTTCATTTCATTTGATAATGAAAATAGATATAATAACGTATATTTAGGTTTGGAATATGTAAATGTCGCTCAAATTATCGCTGTTTATAAATCACTAAAATGTGGTGTTATGCCAGATACACCATGTCCTAGTGGTACGGTAAATAGAGTTGTTAAGGGTGTTACTATTTATCCATATTCAAAATAAGGGGGAGAATTAAATGATAGGTGTTATAGTTACAGGACATGGCCATTTCGCTACGGGTATTACTACTTCAGTTGATTTGATTGCTGGTCCACAAAAGGATTATGTTGCGGTTGATTTTGATGGCGAAGGAACTGATAAATTAGAAGCTGATTTAAAAAATGCTGTTGAATCGCTAAGTAATTGTGATGGAATTCTTGTATTTGCAGATTTAGTTGGTGGTTCTCCTTTTAAAACTGCGGCTATTGTTACTGCTGGTAATGATAAGGTTAAGGTAATTGGTGGTTCTTCGCTTCCGATGTTATGTGAAATTGTAATGGCTAGAACAATGATTGATGATCTTGATATGTTAGTTTCTACTGCAATTAATATTGGTAAAGATAGTATTCAATTATTTGAAATGCCTACTACAATAGATGAACCAACAGATGGCGAGGGTATCTAAATAATAAAAGATTGTGTTTAATCACAATCTTTTTTAACTAATTGATTTGGCATAGCTTGTAGGGGTTATGCCATATTTTTCTTTAAAGACTCTTGAAAAATAGTGGATTGATGAGAAACCACAAATTCTAGCAATTTCTGATATCGAATAAGTTGATTCTTTTATCATTTGTTTAGCTTTGGCGAATTTTAAATCAGATATGTATTGTTTAGGTGAAGTATTCAAATTTTTCGCAAATAATGTTTGAATACTAGATCTTGATAAAGAAAATCTTTGACATATGTCTTCAACATTTAATGGCGAATAGATGTTTTCTTGAATATATAGTGCTATTTCACCTAGCAGTTCGTTATCGTATTTTTGTTGCATCTTGGTAATAATTGGCTTATTAGTTGGACTTTGATAGTTTGATAGTAAGGAAACAATAAAGATTTGCACAGCTGATGTTAGTACCATTGGTGTTAAGCTATTGTATTCTTTACTAGATGAATTAAACCAACTTAGGGTTTCAGCTTCTTTTTGGCCAGCCTTAAAGACTTTGTTTTTTAAAAGTTCGCCATCTTCTTTAGAGATATCCATATCAAAGACAATAGTTAAATATGAACAAGTAGTGGTTGTTCTTTGATTATGTTCTTGACCAGGAGCATAGAAAATTATTTCTTGGGGATTTAGTGTAAACTCTTTTCCATCGATGTCGGTAATTAAAGTGCCATCATCGACATAGGTTATTTCCCAAAAATCTAATACTTCACCTGGGAAGTTATAATTAGATCCTCTTACGACATAGTAGTCGCCAAGTATTTCTTTTACATGTAGTGTTGATTTTAGGCAATGAACACTTGCTTCTTGATTGCCTTTGTATATTGTTTTTTCAATGCTGGAGTCTGATAGTTCAATAATTGATCTATTGGAAATCGTTAAAAAAGTAAAGTATAGATTAGGGTTTAGTTTGCATATTCGATGTACAACAAAGATTTCTGGTTTGTTGTTTAAATCATCAGTTACCGCAATAGCAGTAATTCCTTCTCTTACGGTGAAGTAGGTTTCATCGTTACTTTTATAAAACTCATTTGTTGTTTTTGATTCTACAAGTAAATAAAAACGATCATCTTCAAACTTATTTTTGAAGGTGGTTTCTGTAAAAACTTCACCATATTTTTGAAAATCAATGCTGGTTGTTTTATTAAATATTGGCATATCTATATTTTATCTAAATTAATTTATATTGTGCTGAATTTTGTTAAATTGGTTAAAAAAATAGGGCAAAAATGGCTAAAATTTGTTATTTTTGCGGTAATTGTGTGAAAAAATGTTAAAAAAGTTAACATAATAACTAAAAAGTTAAACAACAAGAAAACGTTTTCACTTATAATAATACACGTAGGGACATATTAAGTTTCCTCGGGAAGAAAGAAGGTAGATTTTTATGCCAAACATCGTTTTGACAAGAATTGACAACCGTCTAATTCATGGACAGGTTGCCACTCAATGGACAAGTACTGTAGGTGCAAACTTACTACTAGTTGCCAATGATGCGGTTGCAGCTGATGCAATGCGTCAAGGTTTAATGAAAATGGCTTGTCCAGCTCAAGCACAAACAAGATTTTTCACAATTGAAAAAACTTGTGCCATCATCGGCAAAGCTGCAGATTCTCAACATATTGCGATAATCTGCGAAACTCCTCAAGATGTTTTAAAGCTTGTTGAAGGTGGTGTTCCAATTAAGTCTGTTAACGTCGGTAACATGCATATGGCAGAAGGTAAACGTCAAGTTGCTACTTCTGTTGCAGTTGATGATTCTGATGTGGCAGCATTTAAACGTCTTCAAGAATTAGGTGTTGAATTATATATTCAAAGAACTCCTTCAATTCCAAAAGAAGATGTTAACAAATTATTCCAATAATTTTTGAAAGGAAACAAACATGAACGTAATTCAAATTGTATTATTGGCTGTTGCAACTTTCATTTTTGCAGTAGACCAATATTCATTAACTGAAGTTCTTTATCGTCCAATGGTTGCTTGTCCTATCATCGGTCTAATTTTAGGCGATGTTAAGACTGGTCTTGCAATTGGTGGTACATATGAACTTATGATGATTGGTAACATGCCAGTCGGTGGTGCCCAACCTCCAAACTCAGTAGTTGGTGCTGTTGTTGCGATGATTTTCGCTACTAAAGCAGGTATGGATGTAAATACAGCTTTAGGTACTGCTGTTATCTTCTCATTATTTGGTCAATACGTAGTTACATTAGTATTTACAGCTATGTCTGGTTTCATGGCTACAGCTGATAAGGCTGCTAGTGAAGCTAATCCTGCTGGTATTACTAAGGTAAACGTTATCTCTTGTTGCTTACTAGGTGGTCTATTTGCAGTTATTTCTATCATCGCTTATGTTGGTGGTACTGCTTTAGCTGAACCTCTACAACAATTATCAGACAATGCTAGCTGGCTAATGGGTGGTTTCTCAGTTGCTGGTGGTATGATGAGATTCGTAGGTTTCGCAGTATTATTAAAGATCATGTTAGCAAACGATATGTGGGGTATCTACTTCGCTGGTTTCGCTGCTGCTGCATTATTTGGAAACGTATCTGCAACTTCTGGTGCAACTCTAGTATTAGTAGCATTCATCGGTATCGCTATTGCTATGTATGACTACAATACAAATATTAAATTAGGTGAAGGAGGTTCTTCTGATGGAATCTAACGTTACAACTTATAAGGATACTAAGCCTGCTCAACCATTAGATAAGGCTACATTAAATAAGATTGCTTGGAGATCTTGTATGTTACAAGCTTCATTCAACTATGAAAGAATGCAAGCTGCTGGTTGGGAATGGACAATTCTTCCAGGTCTTGAAAAGATTCATACAAACAAAGAAGACTTAGCTGCTTCAATGGGTCATAACCTTGAATTCTTCAATACTCACCCATTCTTTGTAACTTTAGTTTGTGGTATCGTATTATCACTTGAACAAAATAAAGCTGACATTAACACTATCCGTGGTGTTAGAGTTGCTTGTGCTGGCCCTTTAGGCGGTATTGGTGATGCTTTATTCTGGTTCACATTAGTTCCAATTACTGCTGGTATTACTGCTAATATGGCAATCAATGGCAGCATTCTTGGTCCAATTCTATACTTCATTATCTTATTCGGTGTTCAAATGGCACTTCGTATTTGGTTAATGAACTGGTCATACAATTTAGGTACTTCTGCAGTTACAACTTTAACTGCTCATGCTACTGAATTCACTCATGCAGCTAGTTTGCTTGGTGTATTCGTTGTTGGTGCTCTAACTTGTAACTATGGTGGTACTACTTTAGGTATCGTTATTCCAAATGGTGAAGCTTCAATTAATATTCAAAGCTTACTAGATGGTATCTTACCTGCTTTAGTTCCATTACTATTAACTTTAATGTGCTACTCTCTAATCAAGAACAAGGGTTGGAGTGCTACTAAGTGTATTGGTCTATTACTAGTTATGGGTATCGTTGGTTGTATCTTCGGTATCTGGGGTGGTGACTATAAAGCTCTAGTACATGTTCCTTGGCACGCATTTTAATTAAAGATTAGTGTAGAACACTTTCTTTCCGAAAACTACAGGGTGTGTGAGAAGTCACGCACCCTTATTTTATATAAGGAGATTTATATATGAATTACACAATTATCGCTATTGTTGTAGTTATCGCGATTGCTATTGCGCTAGCTATTGCACTATTAAAGAAGAAAATTGGTCAAAATATTGTTGTTGCGATTGAAAGCGGTAATCATGATTTATTTGTTTCAATTATCGAAGATAAAAAAACTAAGTTTTTATATCCTGCTGCTTATTTGGATTCTTTAAGATTAAATGAGGCAATGATAAGAAATGATGTAAATGAAATTGATAGGTTACTAGAAAAACTGAATAAGGTTAAATTATCTGAAAAGGATAAAGAGAAGATTTATTCTCAAGCTTATAATTATTATTTATCTGTTAAAAGCTACAAGAAATGTGGCATATGGCATGATAAAATCAAAGAACTTAAAAATGATCGTTTAATTAACGAAGTTGATAAATCTTATAATATCTATGTTGAAAAGGGCTATAAGTATCTAGACGATATGTTAGCTGAGCTTGAAAATATGGAGGAAAATAGTAGAGGCGTTAATGAATTTCTTATTTCTTTAATGTATAAAAATAAGAATGATAAAGTAAATGCCGCTAAATATGAAAAGTTATCAAAGGAGCATCTAAAGGCTTTTGATGAAGCTCATAAGGTAAATTAGATAAGATTATAATAATTTTTGTGTTATAATTCATGACAGTGAGGGAGTAACTTGCGCATTGCGTGATAAACCAACATTCCCGACTATTAAGTCTGGTTTATCTTAAAAAGTGAGACTCATGTATTAAACTTAGTAATACATGAGATATATTTATTAATTTTAGCTCATGTATATACATGAGTTTTTATTTTGTGGAGGAGATATGGAAAAGTATTATTTAGAAGATTCGAAAAAAGTTCTTGAAAGTCTAAATACTAGTGAAAGTGGTCTAAGTAACATTGAGGCTAGTAAAAGACTTGAAAGAAATGGCAAAAACAAATTAAAGGAAGCTGAAAAAGAAACTTTGTTTCAAAAGTTTTTAGGATCTATATCAGATCCAATGATCATCATGCTTCTTGCTGCTGCAGCTTTACAAGCTGTTGTTAATGCACTTCAAATGAAGGATGGCTTCAAGTTATCTGAGTTTGCAGATGTAATCATTATTTTGGTTGTTGTTATTATCAATACAATAATGTCACTTGTTCAAGAAACTAAGGCCGAAGGTGCTATGGATGCTTTGATGCAAATGACAGCTTCTACATCTAAAGTGTTAAGAGATGGTAAGCTAAGCGTTGTAAAAAGTGAAGATATTTGTGTTGGTGATGTGATTGTTTTTGAGGCAGGTGATACTGTTCCTGCGGATTGCCGTATCATTGAATCGCATTCTTTAAAGGCTGAAGAGGCTGCTTTAACTGGTGAATCGGTTCCTGTTAATAAATTAATTGATGTCTTGTGTTTAAAAGATGGTAAAGAAGATGTTACTTTAGGCGATAGAAAAAACATGTTATATAACGGTTCTACTGTTGTTTATGGTAGAGGTAAGGCTGTTGTAACTGCATGTGGCATGGATACCGAGGTTGGTAAGATTGCTGATGCACTAAATCAAGCAACTAAGGAACTTACTCCTTTACAAAAGAAGATGACTGAATTGTCTAATTTCCTTACAAAGCTAGTTATTGGCATTTGTATTGTTGTCTTTGTGGTAGGTGTAGCTGAATCGGCTTTTTTATCTGATGATTTATCTTTGGCTTCATTTGGTGGTATCGCTCTTGATACTTTTATTGCAGCTATCGCTCTTGCGGTTGCAGCAATTCCTGAAGGTTTACCAGCTGTTGTTACTGTTATCTTATCAATTGGTGTAAGTTCAATGGCTAAGCGTCAAGCTTTAATTAGAAAGCTAACAGCTGTTGAAACTTTAGGTTGTACAAACGTTATTTGTTCAGATAAGACTGGTACTTTAACACAAAACAAAATGACGGTTGTTGAGCATTTTACAAGTGATGAAAAACTACTTGCTAAGGCAATGGCTTTATGTAGCGACGCTAGTATTGAAAAAGATGAAACAAGTGCAACTGGTGAGCCAACAGAGTGTGCTTTAGTAAACTATGCTTATAGTTTAAATATGCCAAAGTATGAACTAGAAACAGTTGAACCTAGACTCAGCGAAGCTCCTTTTGATTCTAATAGAAAGATGATGTCTACAATTCATAAGGTAGATGGCAAGTTCTTCCAATATACTAAGGGTGCCCTTGATGTGATGTTAGATAGATGCAGTTCTTATTTAGACATAGATGGTGTTAAAAAGTTAACTGAAGAAAAGAAGAATGAAATTCTTGCTACTAATAAATTATTTGCTTCTAAAGCTTTAAGAGTGCTTTGTGCGGCCTATAAAGAATATGATGAGATTCCTAAGTTTGAAGATGCATCAGAAATTGAAAAAGATCTAATCTTTATTGGCATAGTAGGCATGATAGATCCATGCAGGCCTGAGGTCTACGAAGCAATTAACGAATGCAAACAAGCTGGTGTTCGTGTTGTTATGATTACTGGTGATCATAAGGATACAGCTGTTGCTATTGGCAAGGATTTAGGTATCATATCAGATGATAGCCAAGCTATTGAAGGCTTTGAATTAGATAAATATTCTGAAGAAGAAATGAAAGAAGTTGTACTTAAGTATTCGGTATATGCTAGAGTTCAACCAGAACATAAAACTAAAATTGTTAACGCATGGAAGGCAAGAGGAATGGTTACAGCCATGACTGGCGATGGCGTTAATGATGCTCCTTCTATTAAGGCTGCCGACATTGGTATTGGCATGGGTATTACTGGTACTGATGTTACAAAATCAGTTGCCGATATGGTTTTAGCTGATGATAATTTCGCTACTATTGTAAGTGCGGTAGAAGAAGGAAGAAAGATCTATGATAATGTATGTAAGGTTATTCAATTCCAACTTTCTACAAATCTGAGTGAAGTTGTTATTATGTTTGTAGCTTCTTTATTGAATTTTACTTTATTAAGTCCAGTTCATTTATTGTGGATTAACATGGTTACTGACTCTTTACCAGGTCTTGCATTAGGTATGGAAAAGGCTGAAGGTGATGTCATGAAGAGAAAACCAAGAAGCTCAAAAGAAGGAATTTTCGCTAATGGTGCTGGTGTTGATATGATATGGCAAGGTTTATATTTAGCTGTTATTGAAATATTAGCTTATCTGATTGGTCATAAGTTAGAGCTCGGTACATGGGGTGGCATCTTTAATGGTACATATTGTGTAAATGCGGTTGCCATGGCTTTTCTAACTGTTAACTTTGCAGAAATTTGTTGTTGTATCAACATGAGAAGTAGAAGACATTCTTTATTCTCTAAACAAATGTATAAGAATTTTAACTGGTGGCTATTTGGTGCTACTATTGTGACTGTTTTAATCACTTTAGCTGCTGTTTATGTTCCAGGCTTATGCGAAGTGTTTGATATAGTTCCAGGCACTTTCCAAACTAATGAATTATTAATTTGTGTTGGTCTTGCTCTTTCTACTTTCCCTGTATTTGAACTTGGAAAGCTAATTAGAAACAAAAGCAATAAGGCTGACTAATTAGTTAATTAGGCTATTAATATAAAAGCACTTCATTTGAAGTGCTTTTATAAACCTTATTTAACAATGGATGATCCACCAATAAATTCTCTAATGATTGAATTATTAACGATTTTGTCATCATCTTCTATTGGATCTATAAATCTTAAGAAACTCAACATTCTTTGTGCCTCGGCGTATTCTGGTTCATCTCTTTGTATTTCTTTGAATAAGTCTTCGCCATATTTCTTTAAAACTGATAGTTCATAGATACAATTGGAATTAAAGAAGACATCAGCTTGGTCAAGATTTGGAAAGATATTTTTTTCTTCTCCATCTCTAACCTTAGGCCATTCTTGTAAAGCTTGTTTTATACTTCTGCCTCTAAATTGATGATCTCTTACAATTCTTCTTAACATTCTAGCATCTGTTGTAGGTATACGATTATGGGAATCGATGCCTACTGGTGTAAGTGGTGAAATATAAATCTTGAATTTTTCATTATCATCAATACCTTTGGTTAATATTGGATTTAAGGTATGTATGCCTTCAATGACGATTACTTGATCTTTTGTAAGTTTACTGATTCTTTTGCCAAATACTTTAGTGTTGTTGATAAAGTCATAAGTAGGTAAATCTACTTCTTCTCCATTTAGTAGTCTTTTTAAATCACTAATAAATAGTTTGGTGTCAACAGCTTTAATTGATTCTAAATCTAATTCGCCATTTTCATCTATTGGCTTTTCATCTTTTTCAACAAAGTAGTCATCAGTTCCAATATATAAAGTCTTTAGTCCTAATACTTTTAATTGTACAATCAGCCTATTAGCGAATGTTGTCTTACCCGAACTGCTTGGTCCACAAATTAAGACAATGTGAGACTTTCTTTTGTTTATTTCATCAGCGATATCTGAGATTCTTTTTTCGTGTAATGCTTCTTGCATAAGATAGATATCATTTGTTTGTTTATTTACAATTTTTTTATTTAAATCTGAACAATAATTGATTTCCATTAATTTGCCCCAAGAAGTAGCTTCTTTAAAGGCTTCGTATAAAAGTCTTTGATCACTATATTCTGGAATTGATAAAGGATCACTTGGGTGAGGGAATCTAAGTAATACTGCTTTTTTATAGTATCTTAGTTCAAATAAACTCAAATAGGTAGTAGATGGAACCATTAAACCATAGAAAATGTCTATTTCATCATCTAATGAATATATTTCAACATCACCAATATTAGTTATAGAATTTAATAGCTCATAAGTGTCAAATAGTTTGTGACTTTTGGCTAAATCCATAGCTTTTTGTTTAGACATATATTCTTTTTTTATAGGTAAGTCTAAGGCTACTAATTGTTTCATTCTATTTTCGATGTTTTTAACATCTTCTTTATTGATGTCAGTTTTAATATCGGTATATAGGCCTTTATTTAAAGAGTTGTTGATCGATACTTTAATGTTTTTGCCAAGAACATCATGAACAGCTTTGATATATAAAAGAACTAAGCTATTTTGATATATTAGCCAAGTTGCTTGATTTCTTATATCAAGAAATTCAAGTTTTGAATCATGATGCAATTGGTGATTAAGTCCTCGATATTGGTTGTTTACCTTGCAAGCATATATGGGATTAACGATATTAGACTTATAGTCTGTAAGAATTTTTCTTACAGAAGTGTTTTCTAAAACTTCTATAGAGTCCAGTTTTTCACGATTATAATAAATATCTATTTTTAACATATTTGTTACCTCGATATAATTTTATCAAAATATGCATAGCTTTTATTTATAGAAGATTGTCAATTTACCCAAATAAAAAAGCATCTTTTGATGCTTAAATAAATTGTTTTAGTCTAATATATAGTTCTGATACCGGTAGGCCCATTATTGCATAATAGTCACCATCTATTTTTTTAATGAATTTAGATGCTTCGCCTTGAATAGCGTAGCCTCCAGCTTTATCTAATGGTTCATTAGTTTTGATATATTCATTAATTTCATCATCGCTTAGTTTGTTAAAGTAGACATCAGATAAAACGGCGAATGTATCATGTTTTTCTTTATTTATGATGGTAACACCAGTTATAACAGTATGTTTTTTGCCTGATAGTTCTTTTAACATTTCAAAGGCTTTTTCAGGTGTTTTTGGTTTGCCTAATACTTTGTTGTTGATTGTTACAATTGTATCGGCGCCTATTACCAAATCATTTGGATGTAAGTCAAATACGGTTTTAGCTTTGCCAAATGATAGTTTCTTTATTTCTTCTTCTAGCTTATTATTTTCATTAATTGTTTCTTCATAGTCTGAAGGGATTACTTCAAAGGGATGATTAAGAATGGATAACAGTTCTTTTCTTCTAGGCGATCCACTAGCTAATATCATATTCATTTTTTAAATACCTTTCATATAAATAATTAAGACCATTAGTGACCATGTCTGCTTCATAATATTCAATTTCTTTAATGTCTTTTACAATATCTTTGCCATACCCACCGCAGGCAATGATTTTAGGATTTACTTTAAGTTCTCCTTTTAAACCAGCCATTAAATAACGAAGTGAGCCAATATAGCCTAAATATAAACCAACATTCATAGCGTCTTTAGTGTTATCGGCTAAAAATGATGTAGCTCTTTCAATTTTTAGTTCAGGTAATTTAGCGGCATTACTGTATAAGGCTGATGCGACTTTGCCATATCCTGGGGCAATAATACAATGTTTAAATTCACCTTCAGCTGTAATATGATTTATTACAGTTGCAGTACCGATAGATATAACAAATAATTCAGTTTTAAATTTGTCATAGGCATATGAAGACATTGCCAATAAGTCCGATCCTAATTCTTCAGGATTTGGTATATTTACTTTTAGTCCTAATGGTTTTAATGGATCTACAAAGATGGGCTCTTTATTAAGTATTCTTCTTACGCCATTTAATAATTCTTCTGATGATTTTGGTACAACAGAAGAAATAATACAATCGTCTAAGACATTTTCACTTAGACTATTGCGGTATAAAAAGTTTTTAATTAAAGCACCATAGTCTTCTTGATATGCATCATATAGTGCTGAGAATAGTTTTTCATCTTTTTCAAATATCGCTAGTTTTAAACTAGTGTTTCCTAAATCAATTGTTAATAGCATTCTTATATTATACTTCCTTTATTGGACAAAAATAAAAGTCTGTATATAACAGACTTACTCTTTAAAATGGTCCGGGCGAAGGGACTTGAACCCCCACGGTCACCCACTAGATCCTAAGTCTAGCGCGTCTGCCAATTTCGCCACGCCCGGAATACCTTATTATGATACGATAGTTTTTTTTAAAATACAAGCTTTTTAGTGTATAATTTTTTTCAATATACGGAGTAAAGGCAACGCGTTAAGTGCTATCTTTTGGGAACGTAAAAGATAGACGAAGAGAAATCGCGGTGTTGTCTTGCGTTCACTGGAGGTCTTATGAAACAAAAAAGTGTTCAAAAACTAGTTATTATTGCGCTACTTATTGCGTTAAATGTTGTCTTGTCTCGTATTGTTTCAATTAAAGCACTTAATTTTAAAATTAGTATTACTTTTATTACCATTGTGCTTGCTGCTTATTTGTATGGATATTTTGGCGCAATAATTGTTGCCTTTTTTGGGGATTTAATTGGTTCTTTATTGTTTCCAATTGGTCCCTATAATCCATTATTATCTTTGACAGCTGTATTAAGTGGCATTGTTTATGCTTATTTTTTTAGAAAAG
>CAVBAX010000011.1:0-21326 GCA_963593105.1 Candidatus Methanomethylophilaceae archaeon
CCTTAGTATTATCCATAAAAGTAACTTTTTTACTAAAGCTTCTTTTATAAAAGTTTTATTGTTGGCTTAAATAATTTAAACCATCTAAGAGAAAAATACCCTCTGCTTCATCTCTAATACAACTTTTTAGATATTTATATAAAACAATAATAAAAAATAATCAATTATTCTCAGTTAATAAGTATTAAAAATACAATCAAGTATTTAGCTTATAATAATTATTATGTACAAAATAAAAGGAACAGTTATACATGGAAAAGGTAATGGCAAAAAAGTAGGAATGCCAACCGCCAATTTGGATATATCAAACATCAATGTTGAATATGGTGTATATGCAAGTTATGTATATGTAAAAGATTTAAAATATCTTGGCGTATGCAACATTGGCCAAAGACCTACAATCGATAATCAAAAAACCATTGAAGTCAATATTATCGACTTTAATGAAGATATATATGGTCAAACCATTATAATTGAATTAATTGAAAAATTAAGAGATATACAAAAATTCAATTCTTTATTAGAAGTAAAACAACAAGTAGACAAAGACATTATAAAAACAAAGGAGCTCTTATGAACGAAGAAAAACTACTTAAAGCCATTGAAAACAACGCCCGCTATGATCTAAAAGACTTAGCTAGAGAACTAGATGAAAGCTTAGACTCAGTAAATAAGCAAATCAAACAATTAGAAGCCAAAAAAGTAATATGTGGTTATCATACAATCATCAATTACGATAAAACAAATGGTGAAGAAGTTACAGCCGTTATTGAAGTAGGATGTACTCCAAGAAGAGAATCAGGATATGATGATATCGCTAAAGAAATCTATTCATATGATGAAGTATCTACCATGTATCTAATGTCTGGTAAATCTGAATTCATTGTCATCATTAACGGTAAAACCATGAAAGAAGTAGCGAGCTTTGTAGCTCATCATTTAGCACCAATTGATGGCGTAACAAGGACTGAAACATACTTTATATTGGCAAAATATAAAGTTGAAGGTGTAGTAATTAATGGCGAAAGTAAAAAAGACGACCGTCTAATGGTAAAACTATGATTAACGACTATTTAAACGATAAAATTAAAAAAATACCAAGTTCTCCAATAGGTGAACTACAAGAACTATGTGCCCAAAGTAAAGATATTATCCCCTTGTCAATTGGTGAACCAGACTTTGATACACCATGGCACATAAGAGAAGAAGCTATCTATGCTTTAAAAAACAACAGAACCCACTATACTGTTTCAAGCGGCCTATCTTTATTAAGACAAGAAATATGTAACTATCTAAAAAGAAGATTTGAACTTGAATATAACGAAAATGAAGTTGTAGTAACAGTTGGCGCAAGTGAGGGTGTTGATATAGCCCTAAGATGTTTGTTAAATCCAGGTGATGAAGTAATTTTATTAAAACCAGCCTATGTTGCCTATGAGCCACTTATCACCTTAAGTGGAGGAATATGTAAGACAATAGAACTAAAAGAAGAAAACGACTTCAAATTAACACCTATTGATTTAGAAAACGCCATAACACCAAAAACTAAAGTATTACTTATGAATTTTCCAAGTAATCCAACTGGTGGAATAATGACAAAATCAGATTTAGATAAAATTGTTCCAATTATCAAAAAACATAATATATTTGTCATTACAGATGAAATATATGCAGAACTAACATATGATAGTAAACATATATCAATTGCCTCATATAAAGAAATAAAAGATCAAGTATTATTAATATCAGGATTTTCCAAAGCCTTTGCGATGACTGGTTGGCGACTTGGCTATATGTGTGGTAATAAAGAATTAATGGACATCTTTAAAAGCATCAGAGACTACTCAATCATGGGACCTGCAACATTTGTCCAATATGGTGGTGTAGAAGCTGTAAGAGGTGGAGATAAAGACATCGAAAAGATGAAATTAGAATTTGAAAGAAGAAGAAACTACGTTGTCTCTAGGCTTAATGAAATGGGACTAACATGTGCTAAACCAAAAGGTGCCTTCTATTGTTTCCCTAATATTTCTTCTACTGGTTTAAATGGCCATGATTTTTCAATTAAACTTGTAAAAGAAAAAGGTGTTGCCGTAGTACCAGGTGTTGCCTTTGGCGAAAATGGACAAAACAATATACGTATATCTTATGCCTCTAAAATGGAAGATTTAAAAGAAGCTCTTAATCGAATAGAAGAATTCATAAAAGAACTCAAATAAACAAAAACAGCTAAAATCCTAAAATAGGAAATTAGCTGTTTTTTAATTAAGTTCTAATTATTCGAAACTTGTTCTTCACTATTTTGATTAGGTTCAAAACCACCATTATTTAAACCTTTACCAGGATTAAAACTAGAATCTTGGCCACTTGGATCAAAGTTGTTAGATGGTCCTTGTCCACCATTTGGGCCATTATTCATGCCACCATTACCATAGCTAGATACTATATCTTCAATAGTATAAGAATAAGTATCATCATTAATTTGAATAGTAATAGTATCACCTACCTTCAAAACATCAGATGCATATAAAATTGAATTAAAAGACTTAACTGAAGTTGTAGTATATAAGATATTACCATCACTATCTAAAATATTAATAGTAGAACCCTTAGTATATGTGGAATCTAGATTATAAAGAACAGATACAATACTTGAATCATTTGAGAAATTTTCAGCCATTCCTGACATGCCAATTGCCACAAATTCACCACCATTAATAATCGCGCTTGAATCATAATCTAGAGCGCCATCGCCATCATTGTCAGCGCCAAATACCGTAACACTACCGCCTTCTATTTGGATATCGCCATTAGAATCAACGCCATCACCTTCAGCATTAATATAGATATTACCACCATTTATTCTAAGCAAAGAATAACCGTTAGACTTACTTGCGGCATTTATACCATCATCCGAAGAAATTATAGTGATATTTCCATCATTAATAATGATTTTGGCACTTTCAAGTCCTTCATATGATTTATTAATCTTGATATTACCACCATTAACTGTCAAACATGAATAAGCAGTTATTGCATCATCATCAGCATTTATAGTTATATTACCATCATTAATAGTAATAATACCTACATCTTCACTTTCATCATTATTAGACTTTAAAGCATCCTTGATACAAGTTACATTAATTGTGCCACCATTTATAATCAAATGATCCTTACCAACAATTCCATGATTATTACTTGTAACCGTTATATTGCCACTTTCAATAGTTAAATCATCTTTTGAAACAATACCATCCTTATAATTACCAACAACATTTAAAGAACCACTACCATTAATAATCAAATCATCTTTTGAAAATATGGTCGCATCTACATTATTATCATCAATTAGATTATATGTTTCACCATCTTCTAAATAGTTTTCACTACCTTGGGCAAGTGATATCGTAAGTGACTTAGCAGACTTTACATAGATAGCCGCAAAATCATCAGCCTTGATATTAACGCCATCTAATACAAGCCTTACATCACCTTGGCTATTAATAATTATCGAAGC
Source organism: Candidatus Methanomethylophilaceae archaeon (assembly GCA_963593105.1). Taxonomy (GTDB): domain Bacteria; phylum Bacillota_I; class Bacilli_A; order Erysipelotrichales; family Erysipelotrichaceae; genus Colivicinus. The sequence goes on from CAVBAX010000011.1 coordinate 3,521, forward strand.
ATTTAACTCACCTGACAACACATAAGTGCCAGCCTTAGTAATAGTTAAATCATCACTTCCAGATAAAACAATATTTGTTGTATTTGTCTCACTAGAATAAATAACAGCATCACAACCAACCAACAATAACAATAAAGATAGGCAAGCTATGATCTTTTTAATCATAGCTCTTCTCCATAACAATCAAGAGCACACAATATTTCTAAATTACCATTTTTTTCTCTTAATTCATCAATCATAGCCTTGGTATTATTCATATCCTTCATATTCAAATCATATTCAATTCTAAATAGACTTCCAAGATTTACTGTCTTAACTGAAACTAGCTTATATGACTTAGCATATTTGTTTAAAGTTTCATCAAACATACCATTATAGTTTAAAGACTCAGGAACTGTAATCTTTAACATACAATGTCCCTTATTATCACCATAACCTACAAACTTTAATAAAAAGCCAACAATTAAGACAATTACCACAAATAATGCACCTAAAGTTACATAACCTGTACCACACATAATACCAATAGCCATTGAAATAAAGATACATGTAAGCTCTTTAGCAGTTCCCTTAATACTTCTAAATCTGATCAAAGAGAAAGAACCTGCAACCGCAATGCCAGCACCTAAATTATCATTAATCATCATAATAACGATACATTCTACCGCTGGAATTAGTACAAGTGTTGAAGCCAAAGAAGAAGAATGTTCCTCGTTGAACATATAATATAAAGATACTAAAAAACCTAATACAATCGAAACAATTAACGCAATTAAAAATTGATTAACTGTAAAACTACCTGTAAATATACTACTAAATAATGTCATAAATTAATTCATCCTTTTCTTTTATAAACGCCTTACCTACCTTAGAGAAACTACTAGAATAAATATGTAGCTTATCTAAAATCCTTGATAGCCATAATGGTATAGCTCCAAATACCTTGATTTCCATCAAACACTTATCTGAAAGCTTTTTATCATAAGTTGATTCACTTAAATATACATCATCAACTCTATATGAAATATCTTCATCAAAAGTAATTCTTAAACTACTATCATCCTTGCCTACAAAATAATATCTATTACAACCAATAAACACCTTAGGCTTTAGTTGTCCATAGTAATTAATCAAATGCCTAATTTCATTACCAGTAGATACATCCTTAAAGTCACAATCACTTATATTCTTAATGACCTTACCATAGCTTGCAGTTGTTCTTTTCTTATAAACAACCCCATCAAACTTCTTTTTAAGCTCAACATATACGACGTCGTTGTCACTTGGCTCACCATAGCTTCTAACTCTTAGCTTTTCCTTAAACATTGGCTTTTCAATAGACTTAGTTATTAAACGATAATCATCACTATCATAATAAACAGAATAAACCTTACTACTAGGATATTTATCTTCCTTAATATACTGACTTAATTCATCTTTTAATTGTTCATATTGACTCTTATCAAGTAAATACTTCTTTTCACTTCTTAAAAAACTTTCCATAAGTAGTACCTCCATGTAAATAGGATATAAAGTCTATGTGAAAAAAACTTGAACTTAATTAGAACTAAAGCTGAAAAAAAGCTTACCTAAGTAAGCTTTTTATAAGAACAAATTAATTATTTTAAATTATTCAGCCTTGCCAGCAGAACCGAAAGCTTCACACATTTCAACTACTTGAGCAGTAATAGCATCAGCACCTGGTTTTAATAACTTACGAGGATCATAGCCCTTACCTTCTTGATCCTTACCAGCTAAGATATATTCTCTTGTAGCCTTAGCGAATACTAGTTGAAGCTCAGTATTAACATTAACCTTAGAAACACCTAAAGTAATAGCCTTATGAACTTGTTCAAAAGGAATACCAGAACCACCATGTAATACTAGTGGCTTGCCATCAACAGCCTTATTGATTTCATCTAGTCTATCAAAATTTAAACCAGCCCAATTTTCAGGATACTTGCCATGGATATTACCAATACCAGCAGCTAAGAAATCTACACCTAATGCAGCGATAGTTGCACATTCTTTTGGATCAGCTAATTCACCATTAGAAGTAACACCATCTTCAGTACCACCGATACCACCAACTTCGCATTCTACAGATACACCCTTAGAATGAGCTAAAGCGATAATTTCCTTTGACTTTTCTAAGTTTTCTTCAAATTCATAATGAGAACCATCAAACATAACTGAAGTAAAACCAGCTTCAATACAAGCCTTAGCACCTTCAAATGAACCATGGTCTAAGTGAAGAGCAACTGGAACAGTAATGCCCATAGAATCATGAACATCCTTTACCATATCAGCAACTGTCTTAAAGCCAGCCATATATTTACCAGCACCTTCAGAAACACCTAAGATAACTGGTGATTTTGCCTTCTCGCATCCAGCTAAAACAGCCTTAGTCCATTCAAGATTGTTGATGTTGAATGCAGGAATTGCATAATGACCCTCATGGGCCTTGTTGATCATTTCTGTAGCAGAAACCATTGCCATAATTAATTAACCTCCTAATTAGCAAATTAATTTTACGATATCTTAAGTCAAAATAAAAGAAAAACAATAATAACTTGTGCATAAATGGTCAATCAACCAAAAATAAAAAGAAGACCTAAAATCTTCTTTAAAACGAAAGGGGGAGAAGTAAATAAATATAATTACGGGTAATTTGTCTACAACTAGTTTAAAATATGCAAGCAACTAGGTATTAAAGGGATAATCAATATAGACATTTATATTTAATGAGCAAATTATTTAATAGGGTGTACTTATGCTCAACTTCTCCCATAAATAGAATATACGATTTTTTGAATATTGTACATGAAATTTACGTGAATTTTATAAATTAGTACAAGATTTGCAATTAACACAAAATTATATAACCTACAATAAAGACGCAAAAATTCTTATTACACTAATAAAAATATTTTCAATAAACTCAAAACTAGCATCTTCTTGCTCAATTTGTTTAGACTTACTTAAGGCATCTATAAAGTTTTCTTTCACTTCAAACAGTTTACTAGAATCATATAAATAAACACCATTTTCAAAACTCAAATACAAAGAACGATAATCAGTATTAATTGAACCAACCGTACATATCTTATCATCAGCTACAAAGACCTTAGAATGAACAAATCCTGGTTGATATTCATATATTTTTATACCAGCTTCTATTAATTGCTTATAGAAAGACCTTCCTATCATATAAACAATCTTTTTATCATAGATACCTGGAAGTATGATTCTTACATCAATTCCTTTTCTAGCAGTATGAATCAAACAATTTAAAGTCTCTTCATCCAAAACAAGATAAGGCATCATGATATAAACATAATCATTTGCACTATTTAAAATATCTAAATAAATAGAACGAGCTACAAGTTCATGTTTAAGTGGCGAACTACTATAAGGGATAATATAACCATCTTTTTCCTTCTTATATTTCTTATTTGAAAAATAAACACTATAGTCATTATCATCATGTCTAATGGCATTCCAATTTGTTAAAAACGTTATAAGTAAAGAATTAACTGCAGGCCCCTTTATTCTTAATACATTATCTAACCAATGACCAAATCTTTCTTTTTGATTGATATATTCATCAGCCAAATTAACACCACCTGTAAAAGCTACCTCTCCATCAATTACAAGTATTTTTCTATGGTCTCTATTGTTCATAATAATATTCACAATAGGAGAAACCTTATTAAAAGGAACAGCCTCTATACCCATACTCTCTAGCTTTTCAGCATAAGAGGCAGGTAAAGTATCGATAGAGCCACAATCATCATACATGACTCTACACTTAACCCCTTCTTTAACCTTTTGTTTCATAATGTCTAACATCGCATTAAACATAAGACCTTCTTCAATGATGAAATACTCCATAAAAATATATTTCTTGGCTTTTTTCATCTCTTCAAGCATCACCTTAAAACCCTTTTCACCAGGATAATAATAATCATAGTAATAATTACGATATATTGGAAAACCACTATTAGTAAAATACCTGAAATAAGACTTATGATAAGGATATTTAGTATTTACTTCCTCTATTACAGACTCATCTTGTTTATAAAAGAAATTAGCCTTCTTTTCCTCTTTGATAATTGATTTACCAGTCTTACTAATATAGATGCCCGAATACAAAAACAAATACATCAAAATACCAAAAGCTGGAAATAATAAAATGATAAAAATCCATTTAATATCAAACGATAAACGATCAGACATTCTAATAATATTGATAATTTCAATAATACCAATAATATGTAATATAGTCTCAATTGCCACAAACCTAGCAGTTAAATACTTATATAGCACAAAATAAAGCAACACCTCACCAAGTACAATTAAAATTAATGGAATTAAACGCCCGTATCTATCCTTCATAGTAATAATGATAACACAAAACAAAAAGTCATCTTTAAGATGACTTTATAGATATTTACTTGTTTCTAATATAGTATTAGCTTTTAAAACTAGGTCTTTACTTGGAGGATTTATACCATCTAAACGATACTTAATACCTAAAGCTTCCCACTTATGAATACCTAAAGTATGATAAGGAAGAACCTCTACTCTTTCTACATTACCTAAAGAATCAATTAACTCTTTGGTTGCATATAGGTATTTTTCATCATCATTGACACCAGGTACCAAGACATGTCTAATCCAAATAGGCTTATTAATTGAATCGAGATACCTAAGCATTTCGATAATGTTAGTATTAGGCTTACCAGTAAGTTTGATATGTTGATCATTATCTATATGTTTAATATCTACAAGCAATAAATCCGTAAGCGACATTAGCTTATCAAATTTCTCCATAAATGAAGAATCATTTTTATCAAACGGTTGGCCTGCAGTATCAATACAAGTAGATACACCATCATTTTTAGCTAAAGTAAACAAATCAATCAAAAAATCAATTTGAAGTAATGGTTCACCACCACTAACAGTAATACCGCCACCATTTTTCCAATAGCTTTTATATCGAATTGCCTTATCATATACTTCCTTAGCACTTACAGTACCAATACCAGTTTGCCAAGTATCTGGATTGTGACAATACGCACAACGCATATTGCATCCTTGCATAAAGACAATATAGCGAACCCCTGGCCCATCAACTGAGCCAAAGGATTCACATGAATGAACTAGTCCTAAATTATTACATATGGTCATGACAAGTTCTGCTGATAACATCTAATTGTTGTTCACGAGTTAAATCAATGAACTTAACAGCATAACCAGAAACTCTAATAGTGAAGTTAGCATATTCTGGCTTTTCTGGATGTTCCATAGCATCTTTTAGTTTTTCAACACCGAATACATTTACATTCAAGTGATGAGCACCCTTGTCAAAGTAACCATCAAGAACAGTAACTAAGTTATTTACTCTTTCATCTTCTGAATGGCCTAGAGCATCTGGATTGATAGTTTGAGTATTTGAAATACCATCAAGAGCATATTCATAAGGTAACTTAGCAACTGAGTTTAAAGAAGCTAATAAACCATTCTTTTCTGCACCATATGCTGGGTTAGCACCAGGAGATAAAGGTTCGCCACCCTTTCTACCATCAGGTAAAGAACCAGTAGCCTTACCATATACAACATTTGAAGTAATAGTAAGAATTGAAGTAGTAGCTTCAGAATTTCTATAAGTGTGGTTTTCCTTAACCTTCTCTAAGAAAGTCTTTAATAACCATACAGCGATTTCATCAGCTCTATCATCATCATTACCATATCTTGGGAAATCACCTTCAACTTCATAATCAACTACTAGACCATCTTCATCTCTAACAGTCTTAACTTTAGCATATTTGATTGCGCTTAATGAGTCAACAACATGGCTAAATCCAGCAATACCAGTAGCGAAAGTTCTTCTTACATCAGTATCAATTAAAGCCATTTGAGCTGCTTCATAGTAGTATTTATCATGCATGAAATGGATTAGATTTAAAGTATTAACATAAACCTTAGCTAACCAAGACATCATTAGATCATACTTAGACATTACTTCTTCATAATTTAAGTATTCACTTGTAATTGGTTGATAAATAGGACCAACTTGCATCTTAGTCTTTTCATCCTTACCACCATTGATAGCGTAAAGAAGACACTTAGCTAAGTTAGCTCTAGCACCAAAGAATTGCATTTCCTTACCAGTTTGAGTAGCACTTACACAACAACAAATTGCATAGTCATCGCCCCAAGTAACTCTCATTACATCATCATTTTCATATTGGATAGAACTTGTATCTACTGAAATCTTAGCAGCATATTTCTTAAAGCCTTCTGGAAGTCTTGAAGAATATAAAACAGTTAAGTTTGGTTCAGGAGAAGGTCCCATATTTTCAAGTGTATGTAAGAAACGGAAGTCAGTCTTTGTAACAAGGCTTCTTCCATCTACACCAGCACCTGCTAAATCTAAAGTTGCCCAAACAGGGTCACCAGAGAATAATTGGTTGTAGCTTTCAATTCTAGCAAACTTAACCATTCTGAACTTCATAGTCATATGGTCAACGATTTCTTGAATCTCAGCTTCTGTATACTTACCAGACTTTAAGTCTCTTTCAAAATAGATATCTAAGAAAGTAGAAATTCTACCTACTGACATAGCAGCACCATTTTGTGTCTTGATTGCAGCTAAGTAGCCAAAGTATAACCATTGAGCAGCTTCGTAAGAATCCTTAGCAGGACCTGAAATATCAAAGCCATAGCTAGCTGCCATTTCCTTCATTGCCTTTAAAGCAGTGATTTGCTTAGCAACCTCTTCTTTTTGACGGCATACTTCTTCATTCATTAAACCGCCGCCGCATTCATCAAGATCATTTTGTTTGCATTCGATTAGATAATCAATACCATATAAAGCAACTCTACGATAATCGCCAACGATTCTACCTCTACCATAAGTATCAGGTAAACCAGTAATAATCTTATTGTGTCTGCATGCCTTCATTTCCTTTGTATAACAAGAGAAAACTGCATCAGAGTGAGTTGTATGATACTTAGTGAAAATTTCATGTAACTTAGCACTAGGCTCATAACCATACATTTGACAGCTTTGTTCTGCCATTCTGATACCACCATAAGGCATGAAAGCTCTCTTTAAAGGCTTATCAGTTTGTAAACCAACAACCTTCTCAAGATCTTTATCTAAATAACCAGCGCCATATGCATTGATATCACTAACAACCTCAGTTTCCATATCAAGGACGCCGCCCTTTGCTCTTTCTTCTTTTTGAAGCTTTTGTAATTCATCCCATAGCTTATTAGTTGCATCAGTTGGACCAGCTAAGAAGCTTTCATCACCGTTGTATGGATTGTAGTTCTTTTGAATGAAATCTCTAACATCGATTTCACTTGACCACTTACCATCAACAAATCCATTCCATTGTTCTTTCATAATACCTCTTTCTTTAAAGAATTTATAATCCTTTACCGTCAATTATTTTATTATTTTTATATATAACATTCAATAAAAATGCACACCTAAAAATAGTCAACTTATGAAATTTTTAACTAATTAATATCTAAAATATTTCTAAAATAAAAAGCGCTTACAAATTACGCATTGTTAGCACTTACATAAACCACACCAAACGCATTAGGACCGATATGAGAACCAATAATTGCACCTAAAAAATGTTTATAATCAACATTTATTCCCGCATCAGCTAATTTACTAATTAGCTTATCAATATTTTCCTCACTTGGTGTAAAAATACCATATAGTGGATAATTAGAATCAATCTTATCATTGACAACATTTAAAACTATTTCATCAAGCGCTGACTTAATGCCTCTAGGCTTAGAAAATAAAATAGTATTACCATCAACAACACTTACAATCGGCTTAAACTTTAATAAATTACCTAGTTTCATAGCCAAAGCTGAAATTCTTCCACCCTTAGCCAAATACTCTAAAGTATCACCTGCAATCAAGTACTTAATTCTTGTCTTAATCGATTCAAGCTTTTCGACAATTTCAGCAAGTGAAGCGCCTTGATCTCTCATCTTACAAGCTTCATTAACCAAAATCTTTTCACCAGCAGAACCACTTAAAGAATCAAGAAAATAACAATTTTCAATATCAACACTGTTTTTCATCATCACACAAGAGTTATAAGTACCAGAAACCTTAGAAGATAAGAAAATACCAAGCACTCCATCACCCTTAGCCTTAGCATCCTCTAGAATATTTAAAATATCACCTGGTGCTGGTTGAGAAGTAATCGGAAAATCTTTACTAGTTGTAAGCTTATGGAAAAATTCCTCTTTACTAATATCATATGTTTCTCTAAAAGTCTCACTACCAAAAGTTACATTTAAAGAAATCATTTCAATATTTAACTGTTTCAATTCATCAAGTGTATAATCACTTGCACTATCTGTAATAATTCTTAACATAACTACATTATAAATTAAAAAGGGTCATTCCAACCCCTTAATCATTCTTAAGCCAACAGGCATATAAAGTAAAATCAGTATCAACAATCATCGTATCAAGATTTGCACTAATACTACATGCCTCATCTAATGCCCAATGATCAAAACTATAACCCTCTCTTGTTGGCTCTTTTACTTCAACATAATCACCATAATCATGTTTTTGATACTCAATATATGAGCCACCCATCGTATTAAAAGTTACCGTGAAACCATTATGACTAGTAAGACCAATCACAACACACAAAATAAGGCAAGCCACTAAAACCGCAATGATATAATCTAGTGTCTTAACTGAAATCTTTACTTTTGAATATAAACCTCTAAGCTTTAAAGGCGAGTTATCAGACTCGCCCTTATCATTAGATTCATTTGTCTTTAAATCTTTATCTTCCATCTACTTCTTTGTTAAATATTTACGCATATCAATTGCACAAGCAATCAAGATGATTAAACCCTTAATAATATATAACATATTTTGGTTAACTGCCAAGAAATTCAAAGCAACGAAAATTAATTGAAGTAAAACAACACCAACTAATAAACCAGAAATTGAACCAATACCACCAACAAACGATACACCACCAATTACACAAGCCGAAATTGCATCAGCTTCATAGTTTAAACCAGTATTAGCAGTAGCACTACCAACTCTAGCTGCATCAATAAAACCTGCTAATCCATACATGATACCTGCAAGCACAAACACCTTAATGATTGTCTTATTAACATCTACACCTGATACTTCAGCAGCAGTCTTATTAGAACCAACAGCGAACATGTTTTTACCAAATACAGTCTTATTCCAAATTACCCACATAATAACTAGGAAAATTAAAGAATATAGGATATATTTTGGAACAGCGGTCTTACCAATATAGAACAAAGGCCCAGCAATCAAAGACTTATAAGCATCTGTCATACCTGATAAAGTTTGACCATTATTTGTACCAGAATTCATATAAACTAGGATAATACCATAAGTAATAAGTTGTGTTGACAAAGTAACGATATATGGATGCAAACTAAACTTAGAAACTGCAAAACCATTGACAAAGCCAATTCCACCAGAAATGGCAAGCACAATAAGTAATACAACCGGAATTGGTAAAGCCTCAGTCATATTTGGCCAAATCTTTGAAGTAGTAGTTAAAAGTGAAGCAGTAACAACAGCTGATAAACCTACAACTCTACCACCAGAAATATCAGTACCAGCAAGTACAATACAACCAGCAACACCCAAAGCAATCGGAAGCTTAGATGCAGTTAATGAAATAATATTTACGATTGAAGCAGTACCCAAGAATGCAGGTCTTTTAATCGCAACATAAATAATTACAAGTGCGATAATAATATACATCGCATTATTAAATAAGAAATCTGTTAGCTTTTTCTTATCGAATTTATTTGTCTTCTCTGACATATAGTTGTCCTCCTAATTAAGCATATTTAGCAGCAAGAGTCATAATCTCTTCTTGAGTAGTTGATTTTGCATCTACTTCTCCTGCAAGTCTGCCTCCAGACATTACAAGAATTCGATCACAAACACCAAGTAATTCCGCCATTTCCGAAGAAACCATCAATACGCATTTATCTTGCTTAGCTAATTCAATAATCAATTCATATATTTCATACTTAGCACCAACATCAATACCTCTTGTTGGCTCATCTAGTAGTAACACATCAGGATGAGTTAATAACCATCTAGCGATAATAACCTTTTGTTGGTTACCACCAGATAAAGATTGAATAGGCGTCTTTTGACTAGGAGTCTTAGTCTTCATAGAATCAATGCCCCACTTAGTAACCTCTTCCATCTTCTTATCATCTAAGAAAGGGCCTTTTTTATAGTTCTTTAAAGAAGATATACAAGTATTAGCTTGGATATCTCTAATACCAAAGATACCAGTAGCTCTTCTTTCCTCGGTAACAAGGGCAAAACCATTTTTAATTGATTCTCTAGGACTTCTATTTAATACTTGTTTGCCATTTAAATAAATTTCGCCAGACTTTCTTGTCGCATTACCAAATATATTTTCAAGTAGTTCAGTACGACCTGAAGCATCTAGTCCTGCAATACCAACAATTTCCCCTCTATTGGCCTTAAAAGAAACATCTTTTAATTTAGAATATTCAGCAGTTAAACCCTTAACCTCAAGTAAAGGCTCACCAATTACATTATCCTTTGGTGGATAAACATTAGTTAACTCTCTACCAACCATTAACTTGATAATTTCACTAGTAGTTAAATCCTTAGACTCTTTAGTTGTAATATATTTGCCATCTCTCATAATAGTAACCTCATCTGAGATTCTTAAAATTTCATCCATCTTATGCGAGATATAAATAATTCCACAGCCCTTAGACTTTAATTGATTAATGATTTTAAATAAATGCTCAACCTCAACTTCTGTTAAAGAAGAAGTAGGCTCATCAAACACAATAACCTTAGAATTATATGAGACTGCCTTAGCTATCTCAACCATTTGTCTTTGAGATACAGGCATTGTAGACATAACTGTTTTTGGATCAACTTTTACATCCAATTGATCAAAGATTTCTTTAGTGGCATCATACATCTTCTTTTCGCTTGTAAATAATGGAAATTTATCCATCTTAGGATATCTGCCAAGCCACATATTATCCATTACATTTCTCTTTAAAGCCTGATTAAGTTCTTGGTGAACCATTGCCACACCATGCTCAAGAGCTTCTTTTGAATCCTTAAAATCTACTTCTTGCCCTTCCAAGTAAATATGTCCGCTATCTTTGTGATATACGGAAAATAGGCACTTCATCAAAGTAGACTTCCCAGCGCCATTTTCACCCATTAAAGCATGAACTGTTCCTGCTTTTACAGTAAGTTGCACATCATCTAGAGCCTTAACGCCAGGGAACGTTTTTGAAATATGTTCCATTCTTAATAAAACATCATTTGCCATAATCTTGTCCTCTTTAATAAAATAGTAGCCACGCCAATGCGTGGCTACTTTAACAACTAATTAATAATTAAATTATTTAGTATAAGCTGAATAAGGGATATTAACTCTCCAAGTACCTACTGTTTCATAATCTGAAGGAATTGAATCAGCAGGAGCATTACCAGCGATTAGATTTTGAGTAGCTAAGCAGATAACTAAAGCCATACCTTCGCCATCTTGTTTAACTGTACCAGTCATTGTACCAGCATCAATTGCACTCTTTGCAGCATCAATTGCATCAACACCAAATACTGGAATTGTAGTAGTACCTTCACCATTGTTGTAACCATGGCCTTGTAAAGATTGAATAGCACCAAGAGCCATAGAGTCATTATTAGCAATGATTAATTCAGGCATATTACCATTTTCTTCATTATATTGAGATAATACTGTTTCTAAATGATTGAATGCAGCCTCTTGAGACCAAGTACCATTAGCATCTACTAAATATTGAGTAGCAGCAGCACTATCATAGTAAGCTAAATCAGCCTTACCAGCAGCTTCTAAAGCAGCATTAGCATCTTCTACAGAATATTGAGTTCTAGCGATAGCTTCAGTATTACCTTCTTGACCCTTTAACATTACATAAGAGATAGTACCATCACCATTTAAATCTAATTCATCATAATTAGCTAGTAAATATTCTCCAATCATTTGTCCTTCTAAGTGACCAGCTTGAGTATAGTCAGTACCAATGAAAGCAGAACCATATTCATCTAATAAGCTTTGAGCTTCATCGTCATTTTCAGAAATTGATCTATTGAAGAAAATAACCTTAGCATCAGCAGCCTTAGCTTGTTCTAGAATATTTTTAGTAGTATCAACTGAGTTTGATTCAACTTGGTTAACAACTAACACCTTAACACCAGCAGCGATTGCAGTAGTGATTTGGTTTGTTTGATCTGTTTGGTTACCATTACCATCATAATCCTTGTAAGAAATACCAGCAGCATCAAATTCTTTGTTTAAAGCAGCACGCACTGTTGAAATATAATCATCAGCGAATGTGTACCAGAATACTGCAACTGTTTCTACATCAGAACTTGCAGAGCCAGAATTATCAGTACCACTATCAGTACTGTCATTTGAGCTTGAGCAAGCAACTAATGAGAAGACCATCGCAATACTAAGTAAAATTGTTAAAATCTTTTTCATTATTTCTCCTCTTGCGCCATAGACGCATATTTTAACTTGCAACACTAAACATTCAAGCTATGTTAGCGTTTACATATTTATATTATAGATTATTATTTTTAAATGTAAACGCTTGCATTTATTATTTTTTTATGCTAGGAAATTACTAAAAAGTGCAAACCCCCATAAATAAAAGAGAATTTGTAATTCATCCTACAAATCCCTAATCATTATTAATCTCAAAAGTTCCATTTTTGATGATAATTGGCTTTAAAATTTTAATCTTTGTCATAGGTCCAATCTTTAATTTCATGATAACTCTAGAAGCATAAGGTCTATTATCATCATGGACAAAAACCATCTTCATAATCTTTAGCTTATACTTTAAACACATATTATAGATTTCTGGAAACCTTTCAGCAGGATATAAAGTATAAACCTCACCATTATCCTTCATATTCTTTCTAAAAGCCTTAAACATATCATCTAATGGTAAAGTTTCCTCAAACATCGCTGTTTTATAAAACTTGTTTTCTCTAACATTACCCATCTCAAAAAATGGCGGATTACAAATAACCACATCAACCGGTTCAATATCTAAATCCTGAATACGGCAATTAATAAGTTCAAAGTCATCAGTATATCTTTCTAGATTCTCCTTAGCCAATTCTAAAGGCTCAGGATAAATATCAACACCTATTAAATGCCCAGCATTTCTTGCATGAGCATATAAAAGTAAAGCACCATTATTAGTACCTAAATCAAGTACAGTCTTCTTTTTTAAAGGCTCAAAAAACATACCTAAGGCAGCCGTATCTGAGTTTACCTTAAACATTTTAGAATCTTGTACTATATCATAGTTAATAAATTTTAAATAATCATTCTGTCTCATCATCATAATCCTTTGAAAGCTCAAAATAGAAAGAAGAACCAACACCTAATTTAGAATTAACACCATACTTAGCCTTATGAGCTTCCAGTATTGCCTTAGCGATAGCTAAACCTAAACCTGTTGAATTCTCATTCCTTCTAAAGTTTTTATCAATCTTATAATATCTATCCCATACATAAGGCAAAGCCTCTTCACTTATTCCTTCGCCTTCATCTTTAACCTCAAAATATAAACTATCTTCGCTATCTTTTATTGTTATCCAAATTCTTGAATTATCAAAAGAATGTTTAATCGCATTAGATAAATAATTATAAATTACTTCCGAAATCTTAGTCTCATCGCCATAGACGATAACACTCTTTAATTTCTTTCTTAAAGTAATATTTTTTTCCATTAATAAGCCATCTAATAAATCACATACATTTAAAATAGTCTTCTTTATATCAAAATTTGATTTATTTAAATTAATAAAACCAGCCTGTAATTTAGAATACTCTTGCATATCATTAATAAGCTTAGTTAAATAAACCGTCTCATCAATAATGACATCTAGATGCTCATTTCTTTTAACAGGATTATCACCAGAAATATCCTTAATCATCTCTGCATATGATCTAATTAAAGTAATAGGCGTTCTTAAATCATGTGAAACATTAGCTAACAAATCCTTCCTAAGTTCATCTATTTTAGACAACTTATCAGTAGCATCATCCAAAGTATAAGCTAAGTCATTTATTTCACTATAAGACTTCTTATCGCTTTTAAAACTGACATGATAATCACCATCTGCTAACTTAAGCGCTTGTTTTTGCATATTAACAATCGGTAAAGTAATCTTATTAGCCAAAAGAAAAGAAACAAATAGCGCAAGCATTACTATAATTAAAGATAAATATAAATACTGTTTCAAAATAAAATCAGCATAAGACTCAAGCAACTCTAAAGGCGTATTGATTATCAAATAATAATTAGCCAAATTAACACTAATTTTTTTACCATACATTAACATCTCTAAATCAGAAACCGTAGAATTTAAAGATAAATTAAAAGTAGAATCATTATCAAGCTTTTCTAAAACCTTATCACTATCACTTGACACATTAATAGTTTCATTATCGATATCAATTGAATCATTAAGCATACAAAGTTCACCTAAAGAATCAGCCTCATATACTCTTTTACCATTTTGATTATAAATAACAAGACATACACTATTACTATTAACTAATTTATTTGCCCTATCAACCGAAGCTACAGTAGGCTTATTTTCTAACAAATCATCTTCAATAGTTGAAACAACTGTATCAATCATCTTAATACGATTTTCTCGATAATAAGGCTTAATAAAAGCCACTAATAAAACCCCTAGTAATATCAACATTACAAGCGAGAACGTTAAAAAATATAGCCAAGTTTTAAATTTAATGCCCTTAAAATCAAACCGCAAATTTATAACCCAATCCTCTTTCTGTTATAATCAAATCACGATATTTACCAAGTGATTTCCTAAGCATCTTAACATGTGTATCAACACTTCTATCACCCTCGAAATAATCCATCTTCCAAACAGCTCTTAATAGCTTATCTCTTGAAAGCACAATATTTTTATTCTCAATAAAATAAAATAATAATTCTTTTTCTTTAGGTGTCATATTAACCTTTTCATCATCAATATAAACCTCTCTGCCATCAAAATCACAAACCAAAGTCTCAAAAACAAACTTCTCATTTTCTCTTTTCTTATGTCTTGCCATTATAGCCTTGATTCTAGCCATTAACTCCTTAGGCGAAAAAGGTTTTGTAACATAATCATCAACACCCATATTAAAACTAAAAAGCTTATCATCTTCTTCATGTCTTGCGCTTAACATGATGATTGGAACATCCTTTACTTCCTTTATCTTCTTACAAGCCTCAAAACCATCCATAATAGGCATCATAATATCCAAGATAATACAATCATAATCATTACTTAAAGCCTTATCTATTGCGCTTTTACCATCACTTGCCTCATCACATTCAAAGTTATTAACATTGGCATATTCTTTGACAACTTCTCTTATTTTAATTTCATCATCCACAATCAAAATTTTCATTAATATAACACCATCTTCTTGACAATCAACGAAGCCTCTCTATCTTTCTTGCCCTCAAAATAAACATATTTGGCATTTGTAAGATCATTAATATAAATATTATAAACATTAGGCATAAGCACTAGTGATATACTTGCACTATCATCTAATACATCCACAAAACACATTCGCTCACCCTTTTTAGTTTTTATTTGTTTAATATGCTTAATTTGACCAAAACCTGAAACATAACCATTAGTAAATGAAACTATGGGCTTTACATTAATATGATACTTTTGTTTAATTGACTCAATCGGATTAAAACTAAAATAGAAACCTAATACTTCCTTTTCTCTTTCAGCCCTTACTAGCATATCATCTTTTTTATTTTCAATAATTGGCGCATCATCTCCACCAAATAAAGATAAACCACCACTTGTTGTCGCATATTGAATAACCCTAGGCAAATTATCAACCATAGTATATCTTGATAACTTAAATTCATCAAAAGCACCAGCACATATTAAATTAGTAATCGATTTAATATCAACACCATTTTCACTTAGTCTACATACCGCCTCTATATAATTTTTCATAATACCCTTACTTTGAACTTCTTCAATCTTTAAGGCGACACTGTTTCCAACATCTTTACATATTACAAGTGGTAAAAGAATAGAATTATCTTCAATTAAATATTCTGACTTAGACCTATTAATTGATATACCATTAAGCTTTATACCACGACTTTTAATTTCCTTAATATAATCAAAAGTCTTATCAACATTTCTAGTACTACCATTTAATAAAGCCTTATAGAAATACAAAGGATAATTAGCCTTTAAATAAGCCATACGATAAGCTAGCAAACCATAGGCAATAGAATGAGATTTATTAAAACCATAATTGGCAAACCTTAGTATCAAATCATATAACTTATTAGCCAAAGCTTCATCGTAACCATTAGCCATACAACCATCAATAAACTCTGGCTTTAATTTCTCTAATTCCTTGCCCTTTTTCTTAGACATCGCTCTTCTTAACAAATCAGCCTTACCATATGAAAAATTAGCCAACCTTCTTGCGATTGTCATAATTTGTTCTTGATAGACAATAATGCCATAAGTTTCCCTTAATATTGGCTCTAAGTCCTCAGTAAGATAAGTAATCTTATCCTTATGAGCACGATTATTTAAAAACTCTGGAATATTTTCCATAGGACCTGGCCTAAACAAAGCAATCATCATCGAAAGTTCCTCAAAACTATTTGGCAACATCTTTCTTGCCAAATTCTGCATACCATTAGACTCAAGCTGAAACACCCCTAATAAATTGACATTTTTAATTAACTCAAAAGTCTTAAAATCATCAAGTGGTATATTATTTATATTAATTGGCGGATTTATTTGATCTAAAACCTCGGCAATGATACCTAGATTTCTAAGCCCTAAAAAATCCATCTTAATCAAACCCATAGGCTCTAAATATTCAGCACTATATTGAGTTGAATATAAATCAGTTTCAATTGAAGTAATAGGCACCACTTCACTAAGCGGCTTTAAAGAAAAAACAATGCCCGCCGCATGAGTTGATTCATGTCTTGGATTACCTTCAAGTTTTAAAGCGATCTTAAATAATCTTCTATATCTTTGTTCACTATTAATCTTTTGATTAAATAAAGGTATACCATTATAGGCATCCATTAAAGTAGTATTTAAACCAGGTATCATCTTACATATCGAATCAACCTCAGCCACACTATAATTTAAAACCCTAGCCACATCTCTTAATACTTGTTTAGCCTTTAAAGTACCATAGGTGACAATATGACCAACATGATCCTTACCATATTTTTCTTTGACATAGTTTACCACTTCATCTCTTCTATCATCAGGAAAATCAGTATCGATATCAGGCATTGAAATTCTTTCTGGATTTAAAAATCTCTCAAATAGTAAATCATATTTTAAAGGATCAATTTCAGTTATACCAAGACAATAAGAAACTAAAGAACCTGCAGCTGAACCCCTACCAGGCCCAACTACTATTCCCTTTTTCTTAGCATATAAAATAAAGTCATAAACTATTAAAAAATAGTCTTCAAAATCCATCTTAGTGATCACAGATAATTCATATTCAAGTCTAGAAATATAACGCGAAGTAACACTACCCTTAAGTCTTCTTTTTAAACCTTCTTTACAAAGAGCAATTAAATAATCCTTAGAAGGTATATTATTAGGTGTTTCATATTTTGGTAGTGTAGT